>CAZCUL010000801.1:0-13273 GCA_964501475.1 uncultured Verrucomicrobiota bacterium
TGAGTGCCGGGGCTTAGGATTTGGGTGACGGCGCGCTCGACGAGCTTGCCGGGTTTGGCTTCTTCCACCTGATCGCAAATGGCGACTTTGCGTCCGGCCTTGAGAAGGCGGGAGACGTAGTTGCCGGCCGCATGATACGGAATGCCGCACATCGGCACCGTGTTCCGCCTGGTCAGTGCCAGGTTGAGCAACTGCGCGCCCTCTTGGGCATCTTCGAAAAACATTTCGTAGAAATCGCCCAGGCGGAACAGGAGCAGCGCGTCTTTCGGCAGCTCGCTCTTGATCTGCCGATACTGCGCCATCATGGGAGTCAGTTGTGGTTCGCCGCCCATCGGGGAGCGATGATTAGCTGGAAGCCTGAGAAGGTCGAAACATTTTCGCGCCCGGCCGATTGGCAAAGGGTCGGCCCCCGCGGCCAGAGCCCATCAAGCTGGAAAGAAACCGCGTAACCCAGGCCGCCGAGCCGGCCATTTTACCGGTGGCGCCGGCGAAAAGGTGCAGCCAGGCGAGATGACGGCTCCAACCCCAAAAACCTGCGAGCCGCATTGCGCGGGCATTCTTTGCCTTTCCCTGGCGCTGAATCTTTGGCATTTATCGGGGACGATTATGGATGTGACACGCACGGCTTACGGGACCTGGAACGGCGGGCGCTTTATGCACTTTGGCGAGCCGCTTTCAGAGGAACGCTTCATCAACGCCATCCAACGCGCCTACAGCAAAGGCATTCGCACTTTCATGACGGCCGACGTTTACGGCGCGGGCGCCGCGGATGAAATGCTCGGGCGCGCGCTGGCCGGCTTTCCGCGCGAATCGTATTGCCTGGTGGGAGCCGTCGGGCACGACTTTTATTCGGGAAAACGTGACGGCTCCAAGGGCTTTCCCCGCTTCACCAATCCGGAGCTGCGCCCGCCCAACCAATTCGCTGACTACCTTCGGATGGCCACCGAAAAATCGCTGCAACGCTGCCAGGCCCAGAAGTTCGACCTGGTTCTGCTCCATAATCCGGACCTGACCGGCTACACCAGCGACCGCGTTTGGAACGCCATGGACAAGCTCAGGGAAGCAAAGCTGGCCGACCGCCTTGGCATCGCGCCGGGTCCGGCCAATGGATTCACACTCGATATCGCGCTTTGCTTCGAGCGCTTCGGACCGCTTTTGCACTGGGCGATGATTATCCTCAACCCGCTCGAACCGTGGCCGGGGAGCCTCTGTTTACCCGCGGCCGTGACGCACGATGTCAAAATCATTACGCGTGTGGTCGATTACGGCGGGCTCTTTCACGATGACGTCAAGCCTGGGCACAAGTTTGGCCAGCAGGATCACCGGGCCTTTCGCCCGGCCGGCTGGGTTGAGGCCGGCTGCAAGAAATTGGACCAACTGCGCCCCTTGGCGGAAAAATATGGAGTTACCATGCTGCAATTGGCCTGCCTTTGGAACCTTTCACAGCCCGGTGTCAAAAGCGTCATTCCAACGTTGATTCAGGAAAGCGACGGCAAACCTATCGAGGACAAAATCGATGAGCTGGCAGCACTGCCCGAGACCCGCCTTTCCGAGGAAGACTCTGAGCGGGCCTTCCGTATTGGCGACAACCAGGGTTGCATGGAACTGAAAGGCGCAAACCCGTCCTATACCGGCGAGCCCCTCCCGGATCGCTGGAGCCTCAGCAAGGACCACCAGCTCGCCGCACAACAGTGGCACATCGAGCCCGGAAAGGATTTGATTTGCACTCACTCGATGCCAAAACTCCCGTGAGAGCCTGATCCGAGCCTGATCCCGGTAAAAGCCGCCCATTCTCGTCTATTTCCCGCGCCTTCCTTTGGCGACTCCCTTCCCAACCGGAAAAGCGAACCCATGAACCTCCTCTCCCTGAAACTGGCAGGGACATCGCGCTGCGGTGTCCCTGCCCGCGCAGCAGCGGGCGGAATGGCTGCGCCGCTGAACGGGGCGCTGACGGCGCAGCGCGCCGTCCCTACCCTGATCCGGTCCGACCGCTCGCTTGCTCGCGCCGTTTGACCCGCTATTTTCCTTCGAATGCCTGCGCGCACCATGCGAACGATCTATTTCGATTACAACGCCACCACGCCGTTGGATGCATCGGTGAAGGAAGCCATGCTCCCCTTTTTGGGCGACGTGTTTGGCAATCCTTCCAGCGTTCACCATGTCGGGCGCCAAGCGCGCGCCTTGCTTGACGAAGCGAGGGAACGGGTGGCGCTCGTTTGGCTCTGCAAACCGAGCGAGGTCGTTTTCACCAGCGGCGGAACCGAGAGCGCCAATTTCGCCATTTTCGGCGCAGCCCGGCTGATGCGGTCCAAGGGTCGCCACATTGTGACTTCCGTTGTCGAACACCATTGTGTGCTTCATCCTTTGGAATATCTGAGGAACAAGGAGGGTTTTGAAGTCACTGTCCTCCCGGTTGACTCGGAAGGCCGCGTCGATCCCGCCGCCGTCGCCGCTGCCCTCCGGCCGGACACGGTTCTGGTTTCGATCATGGCGGCAAACAACGAGATTGGAACCATCCAGCCGATTGCGGATATCGGTGCGATCTGCCGGGAACGCGGCGTTCTTTTGCATACCGATGCGGTGCAATGGTTCGGTAAGCTGCCTTTTGAGCGCATTCATCAATTCAACGCCGACTTTGTTTCAGCCTGTGCTCATAAATATCACGGGCCCAAGGGGGCGGGCGCTCTCTTTATCCGTTCACCTCTTCAAATCGATCCAATTCTGTTGGGAGGCAGCCACGAGAATGAACGGCGGGCTGGCACCGAGAATTTGGCGGCGATTATCGGATTTGCTGAAGCCACAGAGCGCTTTGTCCGCAAGCCGGTCTTTGCTGCTCCTCTACTCATGCCGCTGACAGAGCGGCTGGTCGCTTTGCTCAACTCGCTTCAAGCCGCAGGTGTCGAGCTCCGCGGCTCCAGCGAACATCGCCTCTGCAACACCGTGGCCTTTACCGTTCGCGGCTCGGACAGCCTGACCCTCCTGGCCGGCTTGGATCTGGAGGGTATCTGCGCTTCGAGCGGTTCAGCTTGTTCGGCGGGGTCGCTGGAACCTTCCCATGTGATCGCCGCACTTGGCCTGGACTCCAGGTCCGCCAATTCGCTCGTCCGTTTTTCACTGGGGCGCGATTCTTCGGCCGAAGAGGTCCAAATCGTCGAACGGGTTCTTCCCCAGATTATCGAGCGCGCCGCCGCTGGATAACTCTGCCAATAGCGTTACGGTGGATTGTGAATTTCGTGTCAACTTTGTTTATAACTTCGCTTCCTTTGCGTTCCGCTCCTTTGCCGAAGCTGTTTCCGGCGGTCTCTGCCCGACGTAAGTTCCTGTAGTTACCTTGACAGCTTTTTTTGTTTCCTTTATTCACAACCCTTAATACGAAGCTGATTTAACTACTTGGTTGGAGACTAATAACGTCCATGAACCTCAGCATTGCCAAAGACCAAATCCTGACCGGGTTGCAGGCTGTTCAAAACATCGTCAGTACCCGGACCACGCTGCCCATACTCTCCAATGTGTTGCTTCGAGCTGAGGGAGAGCATATGCAGTTCACAGCCACGGACTTGGACGTGACGATAACCTCGACGGTTGAGGCCTCGATCAAGAAGCCCGGCGCCATAACCCTGCCAGTGAAGAAGCTTTTCGGCATCTGCCGGGAACTGGCCAGCACCGAGCTGGAATTGGAGGTAGACGAGAAGAATACCTGCAGCATCCGGGCGGGAGCTTCCTATTACAAACTGCGCGGATTGGGAGCGGAGGAATTTCCACCCCCGCCCAATTTCAGGGAAGAACGACAGGTGGTGTTGCCGCAGGAAAAAGTGCGCGGCATGCTGAAGAAGACCTCCTTCGCCATCTCGACCGATGAATCGCGCTATGTTCTCAATGGCATCTTTCTCAGCCTGAAGGAACACAAGTTCATGATGGTGGCCACGGATGGCCGGCGTCTGGCGCTGGTGGATGAGGAAGTGGACATATCGGAGAAAAGCCAGGGTGAACTGATCGTGCCGGCCAAAGCAGTGAGTGAATTGGGCCGGCTGCTTCAAGACAAGGGCGAGGTCGAAATTCGCTTTACCGAAAACCAGGCTGCGTTTGGTTTGCGAGATGACAAAGGCCTGAAGACCTTGCTGGTGACGAAATTGATCGAAGGCAGTTATCCAAATTATCGTCAGGTGATTCCGTCCGAGACGAAGGAACGGATCAGCCTGCCCCGGGAAGAATTTCTGCACGCGTTGAAGCGGGCGGAGATCATGACCAGCGACAAGCAGAACTCGGTAAAATTCCAGTTAACCAAGAATAACCTGGCCATAACCGCCAATACGCCGGACGTGGGCGAAGCGCGCGAGAGCCTGGCGATAAACTACAAAGGTCAGGACATGGCCATCGCTTTTAATCCCGGCTATCTCATCGATCCGCTCAACGCCTTGAGCAACGACGAGGTCTATCTGGAATTGATTGACGAGTTGAGCCCGGGCGTTTTGAAAATCAATGGGCCTTTCCTTTACGTCGTGATGCCGATGCGGTTAAGCTAGGGGATGTCCACGGACTGGCGAGCAGGCCGAGCCGTCACATTTGGTCCAAAGGTTCGATCCCCAGGGATTCCAAGCCGAGTCTGAGCACCCTGGCGGTGACGTCGCATAAGGCCAGCCGCACATGGCGCAAGGGCAACTCGGCTTTCAGCACCGGGCAGGCGTCGTAAAAGCGGGCGAACCGGCCGGCCAGATCGTAAAGGTACTCGCAGAGATAGTTGGGCCGGTAATCCGATGTCGCGGCATCGAGAACCATGCCGAAATTCAAGAGATGTTTGGCTAAAGCGATCTCTTCTGCCGTCTCGAGGCGAAAGTGCTCCAGGGGAGGGGCCGACCATTCGGCGGATGGTTGCAACTTCCGAAAAATGCTTCGAATTCGCGCAAAAGCGTAGAGCAGGTAGGGCGCGGTATTGCCATCGAGGCTGAGCATCTTCTCCCAGCTAAAAACATAATCGCTCTGCCGGTTTTGGCGGAGGTCGGCGTATTTGACGGCGGCGAGGCCCACCACGGCGGCGATCTGGCGGCGCTTGGGTTCAGGTAATGAGGGGCTCTTTTCGGTAACGACATCGAAAGCGCGTTCCTCAGCTTCATCGAGCAATTCGGCCAGTTTGACCGTCTCGCCGGAACGTGTTTTGAAGGGCCTGCCGTCTTCGCCCAGGATCGAGCCGAACGAGACATGAGCCAGCTTCATTCGGGCCTGGGGATGCCAGCGGCAAAAAATGGCGAACAACTGCTGAAAATGGAGCTGCTGACGCGCGTCGGTCACGTAAATGACCTCGTCGGGCTGCCAGGTTTCCCGGCGGTAAGCGAGCGTTGCCAGGTCGGTGGTCATGTAATTGAAACCTCCGTCGCTTTTCCGGACAATGGCCGGCTGGCTCTTCAATTGCGGGTCGGATTCGAAAAAGACCGCCAGGGCGCCTTCGCTTTCCACGGCGATCCCGGCCTGCTCCAATTCCCGGACGACCGGTTCGAGCCGTGAATTGTAGAAGCTTTCGCCCAGGGAGTGATCGAATCGTACGCCCAGCCGGGCATAGAGTTGATCGCAATGGCGGAGCGATTCGCGGCAGAAGACTTCCCAAAGCCGCAGCGCCACGCGGTCGCCGGCTTGCAAATCGACCACCGCGCGCCGGGCGGCATCGGCAAAAGCAGGGTCTTCGTCGAACCTCTTTTTGGCCGCCTTGTAGAAGGCTTCGAGGTCATCGATGTGAAATTGTTCGGGATGCGACACCGCTTCGGGATGGGACGAGCGAACGTGCTGAAGAAGCATGCCGAACTGTGTGCCCCAATCGCCAATATGGTTGTCTGAGATGACTTGATGCCCGAGCAGGCGGAGACTGCGGGCGAGCGCATCTCCAAGAATGGTCGAGCGAATATGCCCGACATGCATGGGCTTGGCGACGTTTGGCGAGCTGAAGTCGATGACGACTGTTCGGGGCGAGGCGGCTGGTTTGAAAAACAGATGCCGTCCCAAAGCGGCTTCGTGCACGACCTGGCATAAGACGGAGTCGAGGATTCGAAAATTGAGGAAGCCGGCTCCCGCAATATCCACGGATTCGCAGATGTCAGCGAGTTGTAGCCGGTCCCGAACCTGTTCGGCGAGCTGCCGAGGGTTGGCCTTTCGGGTTTTGGCCAGCGCCATCAATGAAGCGCTCTGATAATCGCCAAACTTGGGGTCCGGACAGGGCCGGACCGTAACGGAATCCGGGGCGGCATCGGGCAGGACCGCGAGAACGGCGGCTTGAAGGCGCTCTTCCAAAAGCAGGTGAATCACGGCTCAAGAGGGTTTTGAAAACGATTCCGGCGCGGCTTCAGCCAATCCGGCCGGCCGGCCGGTCACTTGGAAGACTCGCCCTTGATGATCTGAAACATGGTTTGGGCATCGGGCGCGGCCTCCAGCGACTGCCGAAATTCCTTTTTGTGCAGCAGCTTGGCGATCTTGGCCAAAGTGTGCAGATGCTTCTGGAACTGGCCTTGGGGAACCAGAAAAAGCATGACCAAGGTGACGGATTGATTATCGAGGGCGTCGAAGTTCACCCCTTTCTTGGAACGGCCGAATGCGCCGACCACTTCGTAAATCAGGTCGGTAGAGGCGTGGGGAATGCCGATGCCGAAGCCGATTCCGGTGCTCATCGACGACTCGCGTTTCTTCACCACCGACACAATGGCGTCGCGATGTTCGGATTTGATCTTCGACGAGGAGACCAGGTTATCGATCAGCTCGTCGATGGCTTCCCATCGATTGGTAGCCTGCAAGTCCGGTTCGATGTTTTCCGGTGTCAGAATGTCGCCCAGGTCCATAGAACAAGAACAGCGCTAACGCGCGTTTGTTCATATCGCCTGAACTTCGGGGGCTTGGCAAGAGGGAATCCAAATGCGGAGCTCAGCCGCCGTGGGGGGCCGGCGGAGGTGGGACATCCTGCAAAACGGCCGTGCCGGTCAAATCCAGTGGCGCAGACGCAGCAACACCTGCCCCGTCTCCGTCAACCACCAGCCGAGCGCTGTCAAAACAGGGACCCGGGCCGAGAGCATGGGGATGCCGACCAGCAGCACGAGCGCGTTGCCCAGAAAAATGATGATCGCGGAGAAGAAATAACCTTCGCCGGTGATGTCAGACTGCCGGGTTTTCAGAATGTGGAGGGTGAGGGTGACGTGAAAGGCGTAAGCGGCGCCGGCGAAAAGGTGCAGCCAGGCGAGATGACGGCTCCAACCCCAGATCAAATGACCCAGGCCGAACCCCAAAACCACCAGAGCGGCGTAGAGGGGGAAGAAGTAGGGTGCCAGGGCAATGAGCGAATTGCTTTTGCTGAGCACGACGTAACCGCCGCGCGAGCCGGCTTTAAAGCGTTTGACGCGGCCTCCAAAGAGCCATGTCCAAAGGGCATGTGTCAATTCATGACCGAGCACATAAACGCGCATCGGCTTCGGCAAAAGAAGATAGACGACAATCCAGCAGGCCGCTCCGCCCAGCAGCGCCACCCAAAACGTATCAGCGTTGCTTGTGGCACGGACAATCTGCCCGAGCGCCATGACCGCACCGAAACAGAAAGGCAGGAGAACGAAGCCAAGGAGCGCTTTGACCCAGTTGGGCACCGGAAGTTCCTGAGGACTACCGCCCCGGGTTTTCTTCCGGAACAGCTTCCAGCTTCCTGATAATTCCGTGAAGGAGACCTGCATGGTTTCCCCCGGACCAGGTGCCGGCATATGTCCCGCCATAAACGACGACCCGGGCGGTGTAGGTGCCCAGGCCGGGAATGCCGAGGTCGGTAATCGAGATGATGGGAGTGTCGCCCGCCCATTTCACCTTCACCGGGATTGGCACCACCAGGTCGCGCCTGCCGTATTGCACCCGCGCATGAATCAGCCAGACCTCGCCGCCTACTTTGCTGGCGCCGTGAATGGTGTATTTCTCGTCCTGTTCCTCCCCCATGGCGCCGTCCTTTACCAGGCACCAACGGCCAACGAAGACGGCGTCGGTGAGCAATTCTTTGAACTGCTTTTCCAAAGCGGCGTTCTCTGGAGCGGCTGCCATCGGAGCAGTGCGGCCCTCGGAAGGCGACCCGCCCTGGCTCGCGGAGAGCGAAGGTCCAGCCTGTGCGACCACCTGCGCCACCGTTTTGGCCAGGGCCAGCTCGGCATTTGTGGAGGAGAGAATAACGTTTGCGGTCTTTCGAATGTCTTCCGCCTGCGTGGCGTTGTAGGCGAAGGGGGGAATGTCCGGCGCTGTCACCAGCACGTTGTTTTCGACGCGATTGGTTGTGGCTCGATGAAACCGCAGCGGCGACCGGTCCACGTTGTAAATCACGTTGCTCTCGATCAGGAAGTCGGTCGAGCCTTCGTCGATGAACATGCCGTTGCTCTCGGCGCGGCCGGCATTGAGCGGCACGTCGTGAATGATATTTTCCCGAAGCATCGAACCGGGCTGCCAGCCCAGTGTGTAAATGCCGCCGCCATCGGAGAGAACCTGCATGACGTGATGGATATGGTTTTTTTCCACCAGGTTTTCGCGGCACGGGGTCGGCGTGGTGCTCCACATCCAGCCAAGCGAAACACCTGTGTAGGGCAGATGCCGAATCTCGTTCTGCGCAACAATCGTCTCCCGCGTAATCCCGGCCCAAAGTCCCACCGCGCCGAAGAATTGCCGGCCACACCGCTCGATGAGGTTGTTTCGAACGGCGTTGCGGGTGGCGACCTGTCCCGGCGCCCGCTGCCACCAGCGTTCGTCGGCGACGGTGCGCCGGGTGTCTTCCCCGACCATGACACCGTTCCCGGAGATGTCGGTCAGGACCGAGTCGGCAAGGAGGTTGTCCTGGCAGCGAGCGCCAAACCAAATGCCCGACCCGCCCAGATGTGCGATGCTCGCTCTCGCCACGCTACAGTGCTGGGCAAACTCGAAGTCCAACGCCGCAGGAATGGCGCGGCGGCCGCCACGATCTCCGTCGCCGCGCTGGTCGTAAAAGGTCGCTTGTCCGGCCGCATAGCCCCGGGGCGGCAAGGACCAGGCGCAATGTTCGAAGCCGAGCCCGTGGAAATGAAGGTTCCGCACGGGGCGATCTCCGTCGATATCGCCGCGAACACTTATCAGGCCCGTGGCCACCGGCGCGACAGCGTCGATCTGATCGAGCCGCTCGCCGGGCATGGGCTTATAAGTCAGCCGGCCGGCCGCGATGTCGAGGTGCCATTCGCCTGGGGAATCGAGAAAGGCGGAGGAATTCTCGAGGTAATAACGGGGATTCGGCTCGAAATGGTCCATGGCATAGTGCGGGGCGGCGGAGCCGACCGGATCAGCGAGTGTCACGGTGTGGGCGTGCTCATCGACGGACTTCATCCGAATGCGCGAGATCGACCAATCATGGAGAAAGACGAGCTCGACGCTTTCCAGGTCCGGGCTGGCCTTGATGTCGCCGGGTGTGAAATTGAAAGTGGTCCGGCGGTCCGGCCCCGCCCTGGCAACGCGGAGATAGCCTTCGTTCGGATGCCGGGCGCGGGTGCGCCGTTCGCCATTCACGAAGAGTTCGCGGAAGGTCCATTTGCCTTCCCTGGCTTCTGCTATCGAGGCACTCCAGGTTCCGTCGGCATTCGCTTTCCAACCTTCGATGCGGCGTCCGCCGCTGAAGACGGGACGCTCTCCCGGAAAGGCCGAATAACGAACCGCAAACTGGTCTGTGCCGGAATCGGCCAGATCGAAGATCACAGGTCCGGCCAGGCGATAGGTTCCACCGCGAATGAAGACATGGACATCTGCCGAAAGGCCGCCGGCGATTTTCTCGCGCACAGCGTCGCGGGCGCGCTCCAGCGTGTCAAAAGGCGCGTCGATTGTGCCGGGATTGCTGTCGCGGCCGTTGGCCGCCACGTAAAAATCCACCGCCGGCTGGGCAAGCAGCCCGCCGGCGAATGCGAGAAAGACCGCGCTGGAGAGTCCGGCATGAACCATCCTTCGCGGCGCGCTGCGGCTGAGGAGAGCCGAGCTCCCATGGTTGCGGCGCTGCCGCGCTCTTGCCGTGTCCGAAATTTGGCCCGGCGGCAAGTTCATGGCCGGGTCGCGCTCTTCACCAGAGTTGGAACGGAATAAAGGGATTTGCGGGCCGTGACAAAAAGCGTCTTTCCATCCGCGCCTCCGAAGCAGAGGTTGGCCCCTGCTTCCGGCAGGTTGATCGTCACAATCAGCTTCCCATCGGGTCCGAACACCTGGGCGCCATGGCCGGAGCTGGTCCAAATCCGCCCATCGGCATCGCAGCGAATTCCATCCGGGCCGCCTTTGTCAATCGAGCAGAAGACCTTGCCGGCATCGAGCTTCCCGTCGCGGGCCACGTTGAAGACGCGAATGTGGCGCGGCCGGCCGGAATCGGCGATGTAGAGTTGCGATTCGTCCGGCGAAAAGCAGAGGCCGTTCGGTTTGTCGAAATCGGTGGCTACGGCAGTGACCGATTTGTCCTTGGGATCGAAACGATAGACGTAATTACCCGGCTGTTCTTTGGGGCGGCCCTCCAACCCGTAATCGGGGTCGGTGAACCAGACGGAGCCGTCGGACTTGACCACGACATCGTTTGGCGAATTGAGTTTCTTGCCATCGTACGAATCGACCACTGTCACAACCATGCCGTCTTTTTCGGTGCGCGAGACTCGGCGCGCTCCGTGTTCGGCGCTCATCAGGCGGCCTTCGCGGTCGAGGGTGTTGCCGTTGGCTTTATTGCTCGGCTCGCGAAACGTGCTCAGGCCCCCTTCGGGACTCCACTTCTTGAGTTGATTGGCGGGAATGTCGCTGAAGATGAGATAGTCGCCATCAGGCACCCAGACGGGCCCTTCGACGAACTTCATGTCTGTGGCGAGCCGGGCGATTTTGGCGCCTGGAGCGATAATGTTGTTGAACTCGGTTTGGTCGGCGACATCGAAGTCGGCCGCGCCGCAAACCAGGGCAACACCGGCAAATGCGTTGGCAATAAGTATTCGTTTCATAAACCTCGTCCAAGAAGTAACAAGCCTGCGCAAAATCGCCAGCAGAAAAGAGATGATCTGAGCGCCGGGAAGCGCCGGGCGCTTCCGGCCCCGCCTTCTGGTCAAATCGTGGCGCCCTGCGCAAGCGAATGATCGGCGCCAGCGCCGGACAAGGAGTTGTTGCCGGAAAACCGCATCGAGCGCTGCCGGGATGAAATGGGTGTGATGGGTGTGACCTTCAGGCAACTTTTCGTAGGCAATGCCGCTTCGGGCGTGCTACTCTAAAAAACTCAATGATCCCCGGTTGTCCTGAATGGCGCTGCAATGCCGTGCTGGGCGCTCTTCTGGCGGGTGGACTATTGTCTTTTGCCGCCGGTGCCAGAGCTCAGTCCAACGGCGTGTTGCGCGAAGTCTATTCCAACATCTCCGGCGCGCTGGTATCGGACCTGACCAGCCATCCGAGTTTTCCGGGGAGCCCCTCGATCGAAAGCATCACCACGAATTTCGAGGCGCCGACCAACGTGGGAGATAATTAATTACGGCCAGCGCCTGCGCGGCTTGCTTGTTCCGCCCGTGAACGGCAGTTATCTGTTTTATATTGCGAGCGACGATCAAGGGGAACTTTACCTGAGCACGGATGATAATCCGGCCAACAAACAGCGCATAGCGCGGGTGGCGACCTGGACCTCCTCGCGGGTTTACCAGGAGTCGCGCGATGGCAACGCGGCCGTTCAAAAGTCAGCGCCTATCGAGCTGGTAGCCGGCCGGCAGTACTACATGGAAGCGTTGATGAAGGAGGCGGCTCACCACACCGCTTCACTGTAACCGATTCGTGAATAGCTCAGAATGATGCGAAAGATCCAGGGTCTGCGCCGACGGCCCTCCGGTTCCACAACCCAGGCGCCAGTGCCAAAATCAACTTGGGCTTCTTCAGCAGGTTGCACTTCGATGCGGTAGATCGGAATCGGAGCAGCAGCTTTGAAGCGTCGTATGAAGCGTTTGACCGCCTGGTAGGAACCATCAAACTGGCATTCGCAGACCAAGTCTTGATAGATGCGCTGAGCGGTTAAACCCTCGTGAACCTTAGTCTTAATGAATGCGGTGTGGGGGTTACATTTGCTCGGTCGGCCCGCTTTGCCATAGCTGCGCTCGACGGCCTGATTGACGGCCAAATCGCACAGGCTGGAAACCGGATTATCCGCCTTGGCATCTGCTTGAGAGCCGGGGATCGTAAACGGGTGATTTCCAACTGGGGCCCCTTCGGGGCCGGGGATCGAAATGGGGGGTGATTTTGAATGCTCAGCTAGATAACGACGGACTGTTTGCCGGTCCACGCGCAGTTCCCGGGCTATCCGTCGCTTCGACCAACCTTGGCCACTGAGAGTTACGATTGTATTGATCAAATCCATCTTGAGAATGTTTGCCATGCCCCAAAGCGGCCCTGGAACGGGTGCGCTTGGCCAGGCCTTTTACCTTCTCAAGGTGGGTGGTTTTGAGTGTCCACTGACGCTGCACCCGACCAAGACACGCATTGTAGATGCCAGTCTGAAGAACTCTGGGAACACGACGTCACGTGTTCAGGGTTCGGGTACCCAACCGCTGGCGCGCGCGACTCCGCTTCGCTGCCGCTACGCTCCGCGCGTCCACGTCTAAGAAAGGAAGGAAATCGCCCTCCCAACTCTCACGCCACTCTGGACAACCTTCATAGGAGGAGCCGCAGCAGCCGGGCAGCGCGGTCACGCGGGAGAATCCCCAAAACCCTTTCGGGTTCGTTCGTGCTGCTCTGGGGACAGCCGCTCCGCAAGATGAGAACTGCTGTTCTTCGTACTCGAGCAACGGCGTAAATTACCTTTGAAAAGACCCCTGCTGCCGCATTATTCGTTTTATAGGCATGGCAGAGGGACATCATCAGAAGGTGGATGTGGCGATTCTGGGCGGAGGTTTCGCGGGAGTTTATTGCGCCAAGGCGCTGCGCAAGGAGTTGGGGCCGACTTCCAATGTGCGCATCGCGCTGATTTCGGACGAGAACTACATGGTTTTTCAGCCGATGCTGCCCGAGGTGGCAGGGGCATCCATTTCGCCCCGGCATGTGGTCAATCCGCTGCGGCTGCTCTGCCAAGGCACGGACGTTTTCAAGGCGCGCGTGGAGCGGATCGACTGGCCGGGGAGAAAACTGGACATCAATGCGGGCGCGTTCACCGGAAATATTGAACTGCGTTTCGAGCATCTGGTGCTGGCCTTGGGGGCGACGGTGGACTTGAGCCGCATTCCCGGAATGCCCGAGCATGCCTTTCTCATGCAAAACGTGGGCGACGCCATGC
>CAZCUL010000802.1:0-3124 GCA_964501475.1 uncultured Verrucomicrobiota bacterium
ACCTGGCCGGCAGACGTTGCCATCTGGCTCTGCGCCTGTTTGAACCCGGAAGGGTTTCGCCTCAACACCCGCGAGAACGAGCTGGGCCTGGATTTGAATCGCGACTACCGGCAATTTCAAAGCGAGGTTGTCCGCGCTCACGTCAGATGGCTCGAGCAATTGCCCCGGTTCGATCTCACGCTCCTCCTTCACGAGGATTGGGAGGCCAACGGCTTTTATCTCTACGAGTTGAACCCGGACAATCAGCCGTCCTTCTCGCCGCCGATCATTGATGCGGTGAAAGCCGTCTGTCCCATCGATACGTCGGCGGAGATCGAAGGGCGGGCGGCCGAAGGCGGGCTCATTCGCGCCGATCCTGATCCGGAAAGCAGAGCGCAATGGCCCGAGGCCTTCTATCTGGTCCAGAAGAAAACCCGCCTCAGTTACACCTTGGAAGCGCCTTCGGACTTTCCGCTGCCCGCGCGGGTCCAGGCATTGGTGGCGGGGACACGCGCGGCGTTGGGCGAGCTGGCGGCCAGAACGTCAGCCAGGCGCGTTACCCAGACGCCTTCTCGGTAAACATCTCCATTCCCGCGCACGAACAGATTGGGTGCCGGTCTCCCCAGACGTTGTCGATCCGCCCGACTGGCGGCCAGAATTTGTGTTCGCGCAGCCACGGAGCCGGGTAAACCGCCTGCTCGCGAGAATAAGGGCGGTCCCACTGCCCGCAGACGGCTTCAGCGGTATGCGGCGCATTCTTCAGAACATTATTCTGCCTGTCCGCACGGCCGCTCTCGATGGCTTCGATCTCCCCGTGAATGGCGATCATGGCCTCGCAAAAACGGTCGAGCTCGACCTTCGATTCGCTCTCAGTCGGCTCCACCATCATCGTTCCCGGCACCGGCCAGGAGATGGTGGGCGCGTGAAAGCCGTAATCCATCAGGCGTTTGGCCACGTCTTCCACCGTCACCTGTTTGAATTGCCGCAAATCGAGAATGCACTCATGGGCTACCAGGCCGCCGTGGCCTTTGTAAAGAACCGGAAAGTGAACCCCGAGCCGCCTGGCGATATAGTTTGCGTTCAAAATCGCGACCTTGCTCGCCTCGGTCAACCCATCCGGCCCCATCAGGCGGATATACATCCAGGGAATGGTCAGAATACTCGGGCTTCCCCAGGGCGCCGCCGATATCGCGCCAATACCTTGTTTGCCTCCCATGGTCACCAATGGATGCCGGGGCAGGAACGGCGTCAAATGCGCCGCCACGCAGATCGGCCCCATGCCCGGGCCGCCGCCGCCGTGGGGAATGCAAAACGTCTTGTGCAGGTTCAAATGGCAGACGTCGGCCCCCATGTCCGCCGGGCGGCACAGGCCCACCTGGGCGTTCATGTTCGCGCCGTCCATGTAGATTTGACCGCCCTGCTCATGGACGATCCGGCAAATCTCGTGGATCGTCTCCTCGAAGACGCCATGCGTGGAAGGATACGTGATCATCAGGGCCGCCAGGTTCTCTCGATGCTCCTCCGCTTTCGCCTTCAAGTCCGTCGATTCGATGTTGCCGTCAGGATCGCAGCGAACCGGCACCACCCGGAGACCCGCCATGACAGCGCTGGCCGGATTCGTGCCATGGGCCGAGGTGGGAATCAGGCAGACCTTCCGCTGCCCCTGGCCGCGGCTTTCGTGGTATTGGCGGATGACGAGGAGACCGGCGTACTCCCCTTGAGAACCGGCGTTCGGCTGAAGCGAGACGCCCGCGAAGCCCGTGATTTCCGCCAGCCAATTCTCCAATTGCCTGAAAATCGTTTGATACCCTTCGGCCTGATGGACCGGCGCAAAGGGGTGCAACCGCCCGAACTCAGGCCACGTTACCGGGAACATCTCAGCGGTGGCATTGAGCTTCATGGTGCAGGAGCCGAGCGGAATCATCGATGTGGTGAGCGAAAGGTCCCGCGATTCCAGCCGCCGGATGTAACGCACCATTTCCGTCTCCGAATGGTATCTGTTGAAAACCGCCTCGGCCAGATACGGCGTCTGGCGCGCCAGGGGGGCCTCGGGCTGGCCGGCGAGCTCCGCCGCAAGCTCATTCGATGCAAAATCGGCGGCGCGATCATCGTTGAAAATCCGAAAGAGGACGGCCAAGTCCTCATCCGACGTCGTTTCATCCAACGATATGCCGACTGTCTGCGCGTCGAACACGCGCAGATTCACTCGATGCGCCTCGGCAACGCGGACGATCTCTTTGCTGTGACGCTTGCCCAAATCCACCCGCAGGGTGTCGAAGAAGTTTTCCGTGACGACTTCGTATCCGAGGCGGCTCAACCCCGCCGCCAGGACTTGCGTCATCAGGCGAATGCGTTCGGCAATCCGCCTCAGTCCCTCCGGGCCGTGATAAACGGCATACATGGAGGCGATGACGGCGAGCAACACCTGCGCAGTGCAAATGTTGCTGGTGGCCTTCTCACGGCGGATGTGCTGTTCGCGCGTTTGCAGCGTCAACCGAAAAGCCGGCCGGCCGTTGGCATCCTTTGAAACCCCCACCAGCCGCCCGGGCATGTTTCGCTTGAAGGCGTCTCGCGTGGCAAAATAGGCGGCGTGCGGCCCTCCATAACCCAGCGGAATGCCGAAACGTTGCGTGTTGCCCACAGCGACGTCCGCGCCAAATTCTCCCGGTGGCTTGATCAAAGCGAGCGCCAGCAGGTCCGCCGCCACCACCGCCAGTCCATCCGCTGAATGAACCTTTTCGATGAACCCGGCGTAGTCATAAATGGTGCCGTCCGTGGCCGGGTATTGCAGCAGCGCGGCAAAACAGTTCGGACCGAAATCAAACCGATGATGGCTTCCCACCACCGCCTCGATGGCAAGCGCCCGGGCCCGGGTGCGCACGACCTCGATGGTTTGCGGATGACAGGCTTCCGAAACGAAGAAGACGTTTCGCTCGGGGCCGCCTTTGAGGTTGTAGCACATGGCCATCGCTTCGGCCGCCGCCGTGGCTTCGTCCAGCAGTGAAGCATTGGCGATTTCCAACCCGGTCAGGTCGATGACCATGGTTTGGAAGTTGAGCAGCGCTTCGAGCCGGCCTTGGGCGATCTCGGCCTGGTAGGGCGTGTATTGGGTGTACCAGCCGGGACTTTCGAGGACGTTGCGCTG
>CAZCUL010000803.1:0-5729 GCA_964501475.1 uncultured Verrucomicrobiota bacterium
GGTTGGACGCGAGATCATTCCCCGCCGATCCCGGCAATGCATCGGCCCGGCGGCGTTGTAGTAGGAATTGAACAGGTAGGCGTATTGCGGAACGGGCGAGCGGTAATTCTTCAGGCGCGGCTTGAGGATGAATGTCTCGAAGAACCAGCTCGTGTGCGCCAGGTGCCATTTGGCGGGGCTGACATCCGGCATCGATTGAATGACATAATCCTCGGCCACCAACGGCTGGCACAGTTTCTCGCTGAATTGCCTGACCGCTCGATAGTGTTCCATTAAACCGCGGCCTGCATCAGTGGACACGTCTTCGCTAATGCGTTCGGCCAAGGAGATGCCGTCCGGAGGTTCTGCCAGTTTTTTCATGACCCTGAAGTCCCTATTTGAAACACCCACGTCCCTTGGGGGACGACGGTTGAAAATACGGCGGCAGAGCTGCGGATGCAACCCTTTATGTCCGGCGTGGCCCGCGTCATTCAGGCTTCATCGCGAAAAAACCCTCTCGCCGCCGAGATAAGTCGAGAGCACCTTTGCATCTTGGATTTTCCCGAGAGGGCAGGCGAGGAGGTCCGTATCGAGGACAACGAAATCGGCGAGTTTGCCGGGCTCGAGAGAACCGATCTGCTCCTCGGAAAAGAGCAGGAACGCGTTATTCGCCGTATAGAAGCGAAGGGCTTGTTCACGGGTGAGGGCTTCCTCCGGATGCAACACGCCATCATACCATTTTGCACGGCGGGTGATTGCGGTTTGCATGCCGAGGAAGGGATTGTAGGGATTGATCGAACGCAGCGACCCGATCTTCTGCATGTGGTCCGATCCGCCACCCACCACCACGCCCTCTTCGAAGAGGCTCTTCAGGGGCTGAAAGTAGCGGAGGCGTTCATAGCCGAATTGCTTCAATAAGGTCGCGCTGTCGAGGTAAAGCCAGGCCGGTTGAATATCAAGGACGACCCCGAGCCTGGCCGCCTTTTCGATGGCCTCGCGGCTCATGAAGTTGCAGTGGGTAATGCAAGGGCGTGTCTGGCGAATAGGCCGATCGCCGGCGATTTCCTCATAGACGTCCAGCAAGGCATGCACTGCTCCATCACCAACCGAATGCGCGGTGAATTGCAACCCGGCCTCGACCGTCGCGCGCACTATTGGGAGGAGCCGCTCCTTCGGAATGAAAAGCACCCCCCGATACTCCGGGTCCTGGATCGAATAGATCTCGCTCACGCCCCACGGCTCGCGCATGTAGGCGCTGCCAGTCAGCATCCCTCCATCAAGGAAAGTCTTGATGCCAATGATCCGCAACATCCCGTCGCCCTGGCGCAACGGATGATTCGCCACGTCGCGAATGCGTTCCAGGACCTTCTCCATCGGCCCGAGCGTTTCCACTCGATGCGAGACAGCGATCCGAACTGTCAACTCGCCGGCATCGCGCAATGTGCGGTAGCGTTCCAGACTGGCCGCATCGCCGCTGCGGTCGGCAATGCTCGTGATGCCCACCGAATTGTAATCTTCAAACAACTGTTTCAAGCGCCGCAAATAGTCGGCCTCAGTCGGTTTCCTGCCGGACCTGGAAGGGATTTTGGTGTAATTGGAAAAGCTGCGCAAAACGCCGGTCGGCCTGCCCTCGGCATCCTTTTCAATCTTTCCGGGAACCCCCTCCGGGATGGCAAAGTCGCGATCAATTCCGCTGAGTTTGAGCGCGAGCGAGCTGAAGGAAGCATCGGGGCCGGTGCGGAACACCACCGGATGCCAGGGCGCGGCGCTGTCCAGTTCGGCGCGGGTGGGATAACGCCGCTCGCGCAAGCGCGTAATGAAGACCTGCTGCAAGACAATCCACTCGCCGTCCGAAACCGATTTCGCGCGCTCCCGAATGTAATCCAACACGTCCGCGATCGATTCCATGCTCGGAATTTCATGATCGAATTCGATCATGGCCGCGCCTCCCGGATGTGTGTGCGAATCCATCAATCCCGGCAGGACCATGCGCCCTTCCAGGTCGATGACCCGGGTCTTTTCTCCTCTTTGCCTGAGTAATTCTTCGTTTGAACCCACTGCGGCGATGCGGTCTGCCTCGACCGACATGGCTTCATGGATCGAGAACTCGCGATCGACCGTGACGATTCGCCCGTGATGCAGGATCAGGGTGGGCTCTCCAGCCGCGACGAGAAGAGGCAATGAAAGGGCCGCGAGTAACGGAACCAATCTTGGAACGGTTGGCATGCCGGCATTTGGCCACGATCCCGGTCCGCGTGCAACACCACAACTCCGCGCGGGAATCCTCCGAGGCGAGATTCGGCGCGGCGGTCTCCGTGGATGACAGGAGGCGGCGTGAGGGAGGCTTTCCTATTTGTTAAGGGCCGAGTTGGCGCCGTAGGAATCCGCGCGCGGTGCTATTCCACCCTGCTTACGGCTACGGAGGTCGCAAAACCCGGAACCACGAACGGCTCTCTTGCCGAGCGCGTCGCTGACTTGGCCGGCATTGGGCGCGGCGAGCACGCCGACCTCTCGACCAACAAAACCCACCTTGATGATTTCGGGCGATGAAGCCGGTGATCTTTGACACCGGCCCGGTCGTAGCGTGGTTCTGCCCTCGAGATGAATACCATTCGTGGACGCGCCAGATCTTCACGCAAATTCCCGCAGGCGCCTTCATCTGTGAAGCCGTAATCGCGAAAGTCTGTCACCTCGTTGCGAAGGACGGAATCGTGCGCGGCAAGGTCCTCGAATTTGTCGGGCGTGGCGGACTGACTCCGCTTCAGTTGAGCAGCGAGACCCGGGCGCTGCGCCAACTGCTGGATCGCTACGCGATGCGCCTATGGATTTCGCTGACGCCTGTGTTGTGCGCCTGAGTGAACTTCATACAGATGCCGCCGTCTACACCGCTGATGGGCACTTCCGCTTCTTCCGTAAGAACGGCCACGAAACGATTTCGTTGTTGGCGCCGTTCATGGCCTGATCAGGCCCAAGACCATCGCACGCGCGAGGCGGTCGAGTTCCGGGCCAAGCAGCTTCACCAGAAACCGAAGATTGTGAAGATTGATATTCTCGCTATGCGCAAAACGAGGTGCTCGTCTCGGTGTACGGCCAGGTGATTCGCACCGGGATCTTTCAAGAGAAGGCTTTCAACGAGGCATTCAACTGCAAATCAAGTGGTCATGAGCAGAAATCCGATGCCGTTAATTGCGCTCAATTTGGCCTGTCGCGCGCGCGAGGAGGGCGCATCCCCGCCGCGGGCTGTAACCGACAAGCAACAAAGCCACAGGGCGGATTGGGAGCAACCCGGAGGGCGACCGTGCTTTTCGGTCCAGGTTTCGTTGCTTACTCCTTACAGACCACTCGCGGGTCTGCTCGTCGTGCGTGCCTCATCTAAACCGAAAATCCCTGGCCGCGAACGCCATTGAATTTCTCTTCATGACTACCCAGTCTGCGCTTCATCTGCAATCCCAACATGGCCGCCAATCCCGCAAACGCGGGACTGTCGGCGACTTCAAATATGAAATCACGAATTAGTCATTCCTTGTTCGTCGCCAAGCGGATTGTAGCATTACATTTCATTGACGTTCAGAGCTAATCTCCCTGTAAAGCCAGGCGCGGGCGTGCGTCCAGTAGTACTTGGCCGTGCGCGGTGAAATGCCGAGCACCTCCGCCGCTTCGTCATTCGTCATGCCGACGAAATAACGCAGCTTCACGAGTTCGGCTTCGGTCTTGTGGACGGCAGCGAGTTTGTCGAGCGCCTCGTTGACGGCGAGGAGTTGATCGTTGTCGCCTGGGGCGGCGATGTCCACTTCCTGAAGGTCCACGCGCTGCTGATCGCCGCCGTGGCGCACGGCACGTTTGCGGCGGGCGCGGTCAATGAGGATCCGACGCATCGCTTCGGCAGCGGCGGCGAAAAAGTGGGCGCGGCCATCCCATTTTTGATTCTCGTTGCCGGTCAATCGCAGCCACGCCTCGTGAACGAGCGCGGTGGGTTGCAGCGTCTGGCCCGCGGCTTCGTTCGCCATCCGGTGCGCGGCGAGCCGGCGGAGTTCGTCATACACCAACGGAAGCAATTGCTCGACGGCGGTGGGATCGCCGTTTTGGGCGGCTTCGAGGATGCGCGTGACATCGCTCACGCCGTCAGAGTAGCAGGGCAACGATCGGAAACAACTCGGAACAAAACACCGTCGCCAGGGCGCCGGCGGCATGGAAAAACAGTGCGAAAATAGAGCGCTTCTGCCGCCAACGCCGCATGGCCGTACCGGTGCTTACTTCATGGCGAAGGCTCGTCGCGCCTGAATTGAGGTTGTCGGCGAGAAACGCGAGCTTTGGTTCCGTTTTCACGGCCCAAGGCGTGCGCGATAGAACCCGTTGGTGGCGCTGCTTGCCGTGTCATCCACAAACTCGAAAGGCAAAGCGGCTGGATTGGTGGTGCCCAGTTCCGTCCAGTTGATGAATGTGCTCGTGGCTTCGAGCGTGTAATCCGGTCCCACGAAACCTTCGACGCGCAGGACAAAGTGCCCGTTGACGAATCCCACCGGCGTCAGCGTCACTTCACCCAGCGGATTCACGATGACGAGGTAGGACCGGTTGGTGCTCAGGTTGGGCACGCCGTTGTCCGTGACCTGCACCGTCACCAGATTGGTGGTGTCCGCCTGGGCAATGAGCGGGCGCCAGTTCAGCACGCCGCTGTTCATGTCCAGGCTGGCGCCGGATGGGCCGGCCAACAGCGCGAACTGGAAGGAGTTGGCCGGGATGTCCGGGTCGTTCGCCGGATTGGCGAGGTTCAACACCATGCCGGCGTTCAATTGCTGATTCGCCACCGGCAACAGCATCGGCGGCAGGTTCACTTCGTTGACGTTCACGGTGAAGCTGTTCGTCGTGCTCAACTGTTGCGCGTTCACCGCGTCCGGATTGCTGTCCGTCACACGCACGAAGACCGCATGCGCGCCGGGTCCTTGAGCCTCGGATGGCGTCCAGGTGATCGCGCCGGTGTTGGCGTCAATGCTTACGCCGTCCGGCGCGGAGACCAGGCTGAAGGACACGGTGTTGGTCGGGAGGTCATGGTCGGTGGCCAAGGCGCTGACCGAGAGCAAGGTCTGTTCGTCGAGGGTTTGGGTGTCGGGCACGGTGAGCGCGGGGGCGAGATTGATTTCGTTGACGGTGATCTGGAACGAGCGCGACACGGTGAGGTTGGGCGTGCCGCTGTCGGTCACGCGCACGGTGAGATTGGTGACCATTGGGCCCTGGGCTTCGGTGGGCGTCCAGGTGATCAGTCCCGTGCCCGGGGCGATGCCCGCGCCGGGCGGCGGATTGCTCAAGGCGTAGGTGAGCGTTTGTGCGGGCAGATCGTCGTCGGTGGCGGCGGCGTTGAAGCTGAAGAGAGTTTCCTCGTTGTGACTCTGGTTGGCGAACACCGGGAACACCGGACGCACGTTGATGACCTCGATCTGCGCGTTGGTCGGCGCGTAATTTACCTGCATGCCCACGTCGTTGGACGGGTAGCTGAACGTGTTGAACGTGTTCGTGCGAACGGCAGTCGTGAGGAAGGTGAACAGCGCATTGGTGGCCGGGTAAAAGTCGTTGGTCAGCGCGACGGCCAATGTGCCGGCGAGATCGGCCGTGCCGGTGACAACGAGCCGGTCGTAGTTCGTGCCCGGCGCAGTGCCGGCCAGTTCGATGAACAGCGTCCCGTTGGTGGTCTGGGTGTAATGACCGGCAATGGTCAACACTCCGGGCGAAACTCCGGGGCTGACGGTACCGTTGTT
>CAZCUL010000804.1:0-3157 GCA_964501475.1 uncultured Verrucomicrobiota bacterium
GTCGCGCCGTAAACCGTGCCGCCTTTCACACCGCCACCGGCCAACAAGGTGGTGAACGCTTTGTTATTATGGTCGCGTCCCGGGTTGTCGTTGCCGTTGCGGTCGCGGACCGGTTTGCGTCCAAATTCCCCTCCCCAAATAATGAGTGTGCTGTCGAAGAGCCCGCGCTCCTTGAGGTCAGTCATAAACGCCGCCAGGGGCTGGTCGATCTCCTCCGCCCTGTCTCGCAAACGCTCCTCGATGTCGGCATGATGATCCCAGCCTCCGGCCCACACCTGGATGAAGCGGACGCCGCGTTCGAGAAGCCGGCGTGTGATCAAGAGCTGATTGCCCTGCCGGGTGGTGCCGTAAAGCTCGCGGACGCGTGGCGGTTCCTTCGAGATATCGAAGGCATCCGTGGCCTCGGTCTGCATCTTGAACGACATCTCGAACGCCTCGATCCGGGCCTCGAGTTGGGCTTCCCTTTGAAGATTCCGGCTGTGCACTTCGTTGAGCTTCTGCACCAGGTCGAGTTGGCGGCGCTGTTCCTTCAGCACGGTATATTGATTGCGGACATTCTCGATGAGCTTATCAACCGAGGCGACCTGGGTGTTGATGCTCATGCCCTGATAGACGCCGGGAAGGAACGCCGACTGCCAATTGGCTGTGGCGCCCGGAGGCGTGCCGCCGGGCCGCAAGGAGACATAGCCGGGCATGTTCTGGTTTTCGCTGCCCAAACCGTAGAGGACCCACGAGCCGAGACTGGGACGCGCCAGCCGAACCGAGCCGGTATTCATGAAAACCGTGGCCGCTTCATGAGCGGGAATGTCGGTGTGCATCGAGCGAATTACCGCCAGGTCATCCACCAGTTCGCCTAATTTGGGAAAGACTTCGCTGACCTCGATGCCCGAGCGGCCCTTTTTCTCGAACTTAAAGGGCGACGCCATGATGACGCCGTTCATGTCCGGCAAGGACTGGCCGTCATGTTTGGTTAAAGCCGGTTTTGGGTCCCAGGTATCCACGTGGGAAGGCGCGCCCTGAGCGAAGATGTGAACCACGCGAGTGGCTTTGGCGGGAAAATGCGGTTTCCGCGGAGATAACGGGCTGGCATCCGCCGCTGCTCCCACACGCGAGGCAAACCCTTCGCCGAAGAGGGCGGCCAGGCTGAGGGCGCCGAAGCCCATGCCGGCCCGGTTCAGGAACTGCCGGCGCGTGAGGAAAAAATCGTCCGGTTTGATTGAATGTTCTTCGAGATATTTCTGATGCGCATCGCTCATAACTGTAAGGCTACCAGTGCCAGACGCTGCACCGCCCAGAAAGGTTTCGCCAGCAAATTATCCGGGCAGTTTCGACTGAGCCAACCGGATGCCACCAGAGAAGAGGGCGGGATTTCACCCCGCCTCGTAACGCCGGCTTTCCAGCCGGCCTTACGAGTAAAATGTCGCGGATAACAGTCGCCGAAATGATAGCTGCGTTTCCACGGGACTCAAAACGTCAAAAGTCCAGGTGTAACGCCGGCTGGAAAGCCGGCGTTACGAGGCACGCGAGGCCGGTGGCCTCGCCACGGCCTCGCCAACTATCCGGATATCCGGATTGTCGCAAAGAAACTTGCTGCGTCGCCCGCCTGATGCGCTAAGCTTGCCGGCACCTATGGATATTCAAATAGCCGTCTTGTGCGACGCAGCCACCGATAACGCCGGCAAGCTGAATATCCTGGGAAGCTTCGACACCATTTACTCCCAGCAGTTGCCGGCCGTGCATCCCCAGTGCTCGATCGCCTTGCGTTTGACTTTCAACAAAATTGAAGAGGGCTCCCACAAGGTAAAACTGAACTTCGTGGACGAAGACGGCCGCCCCGTCATGCCGCCCATCGACATGCCGATCGAAGTCGCCGTCCCGGACGATTCCATCTTTATCTCGCGCAACTTTGTGGTGAACATTCAGCAGCTCAAATTTGAGAAAACGGGTCTCTATTCGATTGATATCGCACTGGACGGGCGCCAGGAAGGGAGCATCCCGCTTCTGGTGAAACAGATGCCCAAGTCAGCCAAAGCCTGAGGCTGGAAGCCGCGCCATGGCTTTCAAGAATTTTGCAGAACAGCAGGACGCCGTTCTCCTTCTCCAGCGCAGCCTGGAAAAGGGACGCCTGGGCCACGCCTATTTGTTCTCCGGAACCGATCTGGCCGAGCTGGCAGCAGTCGCCCGCACCCTGGCCAAAACGTTGAACTGCGAGAATCCTCCAACCCGCGGCGCCAATGGGATCGCCGTCGATTGCTGCGATGCCTGTCTCAGTTGCCGCAAGATCGATCAGGAGAATCATCCGGACGTGCAGACGGTGCGTCCCGAATCGAAATCGCGGATCATTACCATCGAGCAGATGCGGGACTTGATGCAGACGGTGCATCTCAAACCGGCTCAGGCCGCTTTCAAAGTGGCCATCATCGTCGCCGCCGAACGGTTGAATCTGCAATCAGCCAACGCCTTCCTCAAGACGCTCGAGGAGCCGCCTCCCAAGTCGATCCTCATCCTGCTTTCGACCGACCCGCCGCGAGTTCTGGAGACAATTCTCTCGCGGTGCCTGCGATTGAATCTGGGCGGCGAAGCAACGCCGCAGCGGGACCCCGAACTGGTGAGCTGGGTGACCGAGTTCAGCCGCACCGCCTCCGCGGAACACGGCAGCCTGCTCGGCCGCTACCGGCTCTTGTCGGTCTTGCTCGAGAAGCTGAACGCGCTCCGCGAACAAATCGATGAAAGGCTCAGCGAACAATCGCCCTTGGAGCGTTACGACGATATCGAGCCGAAACTCCGGGACAAATGGGAAGAAGAATTGACCGCGGCCATCGAAGCCGAATATCGCCGGCGTCGCGGTGACATTCTCAGCGGTTTGCAGTGGTGGTTGCGCGACGTGTGGCTTCACAGCCTCAAACTGGGCAAGGAAACCTTCACCTTCCCGCAATTGACGGAAACGATTCAGGCCGTGGCTGGACGCATCTCGCCGGAGGAAGCGATGCAAAACCTCCATCTGATCGAGCAAACCCAGCGCCTGCTCGCGACCAATGTGCAGGAAGCCCTGGCCCTGGAAGTGGGATTGCTGAAGCTGAGGCTCTAGCAAGCTCCCTAATGCCAAAACCGCCATTGCCATCTTCCAGATACTCGCTCCCCGCCGCCCATGTCGTTT
>CAZCUL010000805.1:0-5043 GCA_964501475.1 uncultured Verrucomicrobiota bacterium
GACTACCCGCGCTGGCAAACGAACTGGGCGCGCCTGCTCTCCGACCCTTCCGCTGGAACGTTCGCGGAAACAGCCTGGGAATGGCCTTCAGCCGCTCAGTTCGAGACAGCGTCAGTCGTCGTTTTCTACTGCTGGAATCATAATTGGTCGGCGGAGCGTCTGGCGCAGCTTGATGGCCTCATCGAGCGCGGCGCCGGAGTGGTACTGATTCATTCCGCGGTGATTGCCGATCGCCAGCCGGAAGTTCTGGCCGAGCGGATCGGTTTGAGCGCGCAACCGGGCCGGACCGGGTACCGCCATATGCCCTTTGAACTGCGGCTGGTGGATCGGGAACATCCGATCACCGCCGGTTTGCCGGAGAAGTTTGAGCTGCTGGATGAACCTTATTGGCCGCTCATTGGCGATCCGGCGCGCGTGCATACCCTGGCCTCGGCGCGCCTCGATGGCGAAACGCGGCCACTGATCTGGACGTATCAGAAGGGCAAAGGCCGGGTCTTCGCGAGCATACCCGGCCATTACTCCTGGTCGCTCGACGATCCGCTGTTGCGGACGCTGCTGCTGCGCGGTATTGCCTGGGCCGCCGGCGAAGATGCCTCCCGCTTGCAACCAACGCCCCGCTCCGAGTAGATCGCGCCGGACCCTTGCCGGCGAACGCCTGGAAAAGGTCGGGCCGAATCCCGGGGCTTGGTTGATGCAGCCTTCCGCAATGATGCGACCAGCCGGATCAATTCCGGCTGGACCTGGGCAACGGCAGGTGTTCGTCAAAAAACTCGGCCATGACGAATAAGCACCAGTCATTGACTGCCTGAGCGGCATCCATGGCGTGAGGCCAGCCTTCGAGCCGCTCGTAACGGTGCGGCACCCCCAGCTCCTTCAGTTTCGCTGCCAGGGCATCGGATTGGCTGACCGGGACGATCTCGTCGATTGTTCCGTGAAAGATCAGTGTGGGCGGATCATCGGCCGTCAAATAGCGAATCGGCGATGCCTGTTCGTAAAGGTCCCGCGCCTCTTCGTAAGTTTTGCCCTGGAGGAAACGCCGCACCGAGCGGCTTTCCCGCGCGAACGGCGCGGTCAGGTCGCAAGGCCCATAAAATGTCACGACAGCCCGCACCGCGCTGCTCGCTTCATCGTGCCCGCCTTTCCCTTCCAGTTCGGCGGCATCGGCCGCGTAGCCGGCCATCATCGCCAGATGACCGCCGGCAGAGTTGCCGCTCATCGCCATCCGGTCCGGGTCCACATTGTAGGTGCCCGCGTTCGCTCGCAGCCAGCGCACGGCGCATTTGGCATCTTCGACCGCCGCGGGGAAGGCCGCTTCGCGCGAAAGCCGATACGAGATGGCAGCGGTCACGTATCCGCGCTCGGCGAAACGCAATGCATAAAAGCGCAGTTGCTCGCGATCCCCTCCCGCCCAGGCGCCGCCATGAACAAAAATGATCGCCGGCACCGCCGACGTCTCCCCATCGCCCGGTTTCGGCACGAAAAGATTCAACCGCAACGAGCGGTCGTTCACTTTGCCATATTCCAGATTCCTGATTTCCGTTACTGTCGCGGGCACATCCCGCGAAGGCTGCACCATCTTCACCTGCCCGAGTGCCACCGCCGCCAAAGCTTCCGTCGAGGAGCGATACCCCTTGGGCACGCTCGGCTGCGACTGCCCGGCGCCTCCTGGCGTCTCTTGCCCCCGCGACGGTAAGACCAGGATAAAGCCGGCGATCCAAACCAAAACCGCGCACGCGGTCGGAAATCTGCGAAAGGATGTTTTCACGTTTTGCACCGCTCGATTTTGCAGGCATTCTTATACCGGTTTTCGAACGGAAGCGAATCGTTTTGCGAATAAGATGAGTTTGGAACTGACAGAAGCGCTTTTGGCAAAGGCCGCCGGCTGGGAAGCGATGAAACGCGCCCGCGCTTATCTCGAGGCGGACCAGGTCCTGAGCTCTACCTGGGAGCCGCCCACCCTCCGCGGCATGGTCCAGGACGGGAGCGTTTCTTACCGGACCGGTTTGATCATCAAAAGCCCGACCAATATCGAGAACCTCTGTTCCTGCCGCCCCTCGCGCGAGTGGGGCACCATTTGCGGTCACACCGTGGCCGCCGGGCTGCACTGGCTGCAAAGTCAGAGCACTCCCGCCCCCGGCCAGGCACCCTCCGGTTCGACCCGGAAGGTCTCTTCCGCGTCCGAACCGATTCGCGGCCCCAGGCTGCGGCGGACGGACGATGGCGAACCGGCCGAATTGTTCGTCGTCCTGCCGCCCAATCTCGAAGAAGCCATCCGGCGCGGGCGAATCATGGTTTGTCTGGAGGCGCAGTCCGGCGCCGGACGAAAACCGCTCGACGCCTTGCCGAAATCGAAAGCATTTCGTTTCGACACCCAGGACGCCGCGCTGCTCGATCACATCGAAGCGCTCGCTGGCGATACCGCGGGCATGCTCCAGCTCGGGTCGGAACCCTTCGCTGAGTTCTTGCAGAAATTGATTGGACACCCGCGTGTCAGCGCCGGGCGCAACGCCAAAATCACAGTCAGCTCTGAACCGTGGCTGCCACGCGTAAAAGCGGCTCTGCAAAGCAACGGCGAACTGACCCTCGAATGGAAGGACCAGGCGCACGCGCCGGTGACGTTGAACACCTGGGTATTCGCGTCGGGCACTTTTCGGCCCTTCGGCTTAACCGGCCGCATCCGAGACCTCCTGCGGGGAAGCATCTCGGTGCCCCGCCCGGAGGTGCCTCAATTCTTAAGCCGGGATTGGCCGCCGCTCCTGGCCGGGACCGAGGCCGAAGCCAACTTCCAACTGGCTGACTTCGAAATGGAGCAGCTCCAACCCCGCTTTGCCCTCGATTTGCGCGGTGGCCTGGCGCATCTCGAGGCGCGCCTCGAGGCGCTCTATGGCGGGAGGTCCTCGAAGCCAGATTCCGCTCCGAGCGGAGGAGAGGTCCGGACAGAGGAGGTTCCGCAGAAACGGATCGTCATCGGTCTGGCGGACGAGACCGGGTTTTGGATGCCTGATCCCGCGTCCCCAACTCGTTATTGGACACGCGATCTGACTGCCGAAAGAGCCGCGCTCAGCCGGTTGCTTCGAGCCGGCTTTGGCGGACCGGACCGGGAAGGCCGCTATCAGCTTCGCGGAGAGGACGCGGTTCTGAGCTTCTTCGCACGCGACTTTTCCCGTTTGCAGAAAGAGTGGGTTGTCAGCCTGGAGGAGCGTCTGGACCGTTCGACGAAGCAAAAGATGGAGCGGATTGAGCCGCGCTTCGAAGTGAGGTCCTCCGGGATCCAATGGTTCGACTTGTCCGTGCACTACCAGGCCAGTGGCGGCGAGGAAATGCCGGCGGCGGAGATTCAGCGCTTGCTCCGGTCCGGCCAAAGTCACACCCGGTTGCGAAACGGGAAGCTGGCCGTGATCGATACCGGGGCGGTCGAAGAATTGCAGGAAGTGCTGCTGGACTGCGAGCCCGAGCAACATGCGGGAAGTTATCGACTGCCCCAGACGCAGGCCGGTTACTTGGAATCGACCCTTCGCGACCAGGGCTGGCGGGTTCGCGGACCACAGAACTGGGTGGAACGGGCACGGCAACAGTCAGGCGAGATTGCGCCTCCCTGCCCGCCGTTGGGGCCGTTGGAAACTGTGCTGCGGCCTTATCAAAAGGCGGGTGTGGCCTGGATGCAGTTTCTGCGCGCAAACGGATTTGGCGGCATTCTGGCGGACGAAATGGGCCTGGGAAAAACGTTGCAAACATTGGCGTTGCTTCAGGCAGTGAGAGCTTCCCATGAACCTGCCCGGCCGTGGCTCGTGATCTGCCCGACCAGCCTGGTTTTCAATTGGCTGGAAGAGGCCGGGAAGTTTGTCCCGAGCCTGAAGGCGCTCGCCCTGTCCGGTCCGCAACGCTCCGAAGAATTCGTCCGAATTCCGGAAAGCGATCTGGTCATTACCAGCTATGCCTTGATTCGCCGCGACCTCGAGCGCTATCGCGGTCTGGAATTCGACACCGTCGTGCTGGATGAAGCGCAACACATCAAGAATCGAGAAACGCAAAACGCCCAGGCGGTGAAGGCCATCTGCGGCCGGCATCGGCTCGTCCTGACCGGCACGCCGCTGGAAAACTCGGTCTTGGACTTGTGGTCGATCTTCGACTTTCTGATGCCCGGCTATCTCGGCCATGCGCGGGACTTCCGCGAGCGTTACGAATTGCCCATCACGCGCGATCGCAACCCTGATGCGCAGGCGCGGCTGGCGCGGCGGCTCCGCCCCTTTATGCTGCGCCGCCTCAAGCGCGACGTCGCCTCCGATCTGCCGGAGCGGCTCGAGCAGGTCCTCTTTTGCAACCTGACCAACGCGCAGCGCCGCCTTTATGGGCAATTGTTGGAAGCGGGTCGAAAGGAGGTTTTGGACCAAGCCGGCGCCCAGGGCCTGGCCCGGAGCCGGATGCTTGTTCTAACCACGCTCCTGCGCTTGCGGCAGGCCTGCTGCGATCTGCGCCTCTTGAATTTGGAAAACGTCGATGCCGCCGAGAGTTCGGCGAAGCTGGACCTCTTTGGCGAGCTGATCGAGGAGGTGCTCGACGGCGGCCATCGCGTCCTCGTCTTCAGCCAGTTTGTCAGCATGCTGACGTTGCTCCGCGAGAAGCTGGAGGCAGAGCAGATCAAGTATTGTTATCTGGATGGCAGCACGCCGAATCGCGCCGAAGTGGTGCGGCGCTTCCAAGGGCAGGCGGACATTCCGGTGTTCCTGATCAGCTTGAAAGCAGGCGGCGTCGGCTTGAATCTGACTGGCGCGGACACGGTCATTCACTTTGATCCCTGGTGGAATCCGGCGGTGGAAGCACAAGCCACGGACCGCGCCCACCGCATCGGTCAAACCCGGGTGGTCACCAGCTACAAACTGATCAGCCGCGACACCATCGAGGAAAAGATTCTCAAGCTTCAGGAGCGGAAGCGGGACCTGATTCGCGGAGCCCTGGGAGCCGAAGAGGCGTTGGCCGAAACGCTGAACTGGGAGGAAATCCAGGAATTGCTGGCGTAGGGTCTGCCATTCCCAAAAACAGCCC
>CAZCUL010000806.1:0-10575 GCA_964501475.1 uncultured Verrucomicrobiota bacterium
GCTCCAAACCTTCAGCAGTTGGTCCGACGCGCCCGTCACGAGGAATTGGCCATCGGTCGAGAAGGCCAATGTTTTGACGCCGGACAAGTGCCCGAAAATGATCGTCGGCTCACGTGGCACAGTCCAGTCCCAGAGGGCAAAGCTCCCGGTCCAGGAAAATCCAAAGGCAGCATAGCGGCCGTCATCGGAGAGTTGCAGCGAATCAATGTCGTGTTTGGCGCGCGGTGACTGCGCGAGCAGTCTGCCGGAAGCCACGTCCCAAATCTTCACCACGAACCAAGCCTCGGTTTCCTTATCGATGGAGGCAAGAGTTGCGCCGTCGGGCGTGATGGCGACGCTCAAGTCCCAGGGGGCGCCGCGCCAATGTCCGCCGCCGCCGCCGCCAGGTAACGTGCGCTTCAGCTTGCCCGTGTCGAGATCCCACAGCTTCAAGAGGAAGTTCGTACCGGTCGTTGCCATGGTCTTGCCGTCATTCAGCAGGCGCACCAGCAGGCCGGCATTCGTAAGGACGGTCGTGCGCCGGCCTGTACTGATCTCGACAAGTTGCGCGGTTTCATCGGCGGTGCCAACGGCGAGCGTTTTTCCGTCCGGCGAAAATCCGCCCAGCAAGAACACGTCGGTGAGCATCAGTGGTTCAGGCGTTGGAGAGACGAGAGGTCGAAGCGATGAAGTATTCAGAGGCCAGACCTTCGCGGTGCCATTCATGCTCCGGCTGGCGACGGTTCGCCCGTCGGGCGAGAACAGCACCTGGCGCACAGGGTCGGAGTGGAAGCCGAGGGTCGAGGTGTGATCGCCGCGTGCCTGCCGCCAGAGGTAGCGCCATTCAAAGCTCCGCAAGTCCGCCTCGCCCGGCTTGGGCAGATGCTTGAGAAGCAACTCCATGGCTCGCGCCGTGTTCTCTGATTCGAGCGCCTCGAGCGCCAGATTCATGTCAGCCGCATAGAGATTGGCTTCCGCCTGACGCCGATTTTGCTCGGATGCTTGCCAAGCTTTGTTGATTTGAAAGGCGGCTGTAAGAGAACCAATCGCCAGCACCGCCAGAAGAGAGAGCGAGACCGCATGGGCGGGCTTGCGTTTGCACCATCTGAAGAACCGTTCTGCACCGGTGATGGGGCGCGCTTGGATGGGCTGCCCGGAGAGAAAGCGATCCAACTCGTCCGCCAAATCTTGAGCCGTCGCATAACGTCGCGCCGGTTCCTTTTCCAGACACTTCAGAACGATTGTTTCCAGGTCCGGTGGCACGGCCGGATTCAACAAGCGCGGCGGGATCGGCTCAACGTGCAATATTTGCGACAGAATTTCAGGCACCGACTGACCGACGAACGGGACACGGCCAGTGATGATGTAGTAAAGAATGGCGCCCAATCCATAGATGTCACTCCGCACCCCCCACGAGCCAAACTGCCGGTCCACCTGCTCGGGCGCAATGAATGCCGGCGTCCCGATAATCGCCTCGGAGCGGGTCCGCAAGAGGTCATCGCCGAGCCGTTTGGCCAGGCCGAAGTCGGTCACGCGCGGCTGGTCGTGCTCATCGATGAGCACATTGGAAGGCTTCAAGTCCCGATGCAATACACCGCGACCATGAGCGTAATGAAGCGCGAGTGCCACTTGGCGCAGATACCTTGCGGCCCGTTTGCCGGGCAGCGGTCCTTCGCGGACCAGATCCCCCAGGGTTGGCCCGGCCACGTAATCCATCGAGAAGTAGTGCTGGCCATCGTGTTCTCCCACTTCGTGGATGGCCACGATGTTCGGGTGCTGCAAGCCGCCGGCGGCCATGGCCTCTATTCTAAACCGCTCGAGTGCTTCATCGCCCACCAGCAACCCGCCCGCGATTGTTTTGAGCGCCACAATTCGGTCGAGACTTGTCTGCCTGGCTTTATAAACCAGGCCCATCCCGCCGCGAGCGATGAGCTCGATCAGCTCGTAATCGCCCATCCGCGTTGCAGGAAGAAGGCGCGGGATGGCAGGCGTGGGTTCCGCCTCTCCGGCAGTGCCGGCACCCTCGGGATTAAAGAAGTCGAGCGCCAGGCACCGCGCACATAAGCCGTCCAGCTCCGCAGCATTGAGCGGGGCGCCGCAACGGTGGCATTTTTCAGTAACCGGCAGATGCACTTTGTCATTGCTGCGCACAAACGCGCGAAACTTTACAGGAAAACGAGAGCCTCATGTCCAAGCCTGCCGCAGTGCGCGCATCTCCTCTCCGAGGTCCGCCCGCTTGGTAAGCGTTTGCGCGACCTCGCGTTCAAGCAAAGTGCGATAGCGCCGTCGCAAGCGCGTCGCGGCTACCGCCAGCGCGCCAGCCGACAAGCCAAGTTCCGCCGCCAGGGCCGCTTCATTGCGCACCCGCCCACCTTCGGCCAGCGAGGGTTCCACCACTCGAAAGAGCCGCCTCTGTGAGGGACTACGATATTCGTCTCCCAATTGCTCTAAAGCGCGTGCCAGAATCATTCGCGCCCAACGGCGGTCAAATGCCTTGTCCGGTGTGAGCGTATCCGCCAGTTCCAACCCGCAGATGCTTTCCGCGTCCTCCAGGTCAAAACTCAAGATCTGCTGGCCCCCACCGCGCTTCTGCGCCCGCGCGGCACGAATGCATGTGACAATGAAATGCTTGAGCGCAGTCAACAGGAAAGACCGAAAACGGCCTTTCTCCGGCGATACACGCGCGAGGTCATCCCGGCTAAGCAGGTGCGCGACGAAACCTTGCACGATGTCCTGTGATTCTTCGACGGAATAGCCATCCCGTCGCACATACGCATATAATGGGGGCCAGTAAAGGCGACAGAGCGTGTCCAGCGCCTTTTCAGCGTGGGGAGAGCAGCGGCGGCTCGCCAGTAGAACCTGACTCCACTGCGTGGTGGTGAACTCGGCACCACCGCGCCCCATTGCGGCTAAGGATTCGCCTTGCATGTAACCTTGGTGATCGCGCGGAGTATCTCCAAAAGGCGGCCAAATTTCAATTCGCAAAATCGAGGAAAGCGTGTGCGATTTGCATCCGAGCACCGCAAACCAATTGGGCGGCGACGGAGGCATTGTTTCACCTGACACGCCGATGTCGCAACCGGGGGCTTTTCAGACCCACGTTGGACAGAAACCCTGGGCGTAGGCAACCACGGATTTCTGGAGAAAGTGCAGCCCGCTGATTCCGTCGCGCGGGAAACGAAATGGTGGCAACAGGCGGCGATGAGGTGTGGGCCTTGCGAAGAGTCGACGATTCCTTACGGGCAAGAAAACGGGGCGAAAAATGCCTCTAAAGCCCAAAACCAAGGCGGTTTTTCGCGTATCAACCTGTAAGACAATGACATGATCAGGCGACACCAGACGCAGGCGTCACGTGGCCGGGAATCACCGGGAGGGGGGCGCCTTCACGTCAGTTTTCATTTGAAAACCTTGCCTAGAATGGCGGGGAGCAAGGCGTCCGGCTCGGCGGCGGTTTCGGCTTGCAGGCGCTGCAGCGCGTCCACCTCTGCCTGCGCCGCTTGACCACCGCAAGAACTCCCAACGCGACTGCCAAGAGCAAGCCCGTCCCCGGCTCTGGCACTGCCAAACGCCAGAGTACCGGATGCGAATAGCCTGGCCAATCGACCGCTGTTCCGGCCACAAGGATTGTGCTGCCATCTGTCCAGATGCTGCGTGCTTCCGACTGCCGATACCTGGAGCCCAGTGCAAATTGGAGATCGATGTAATCGTCTGCTGATCCAAACCACAGAAGTGCGTGACGGTAGGGGCCGAAGGTTGCAAAACCCGCTTGCATCGTGTCTATCGTGGCATGCGCTTCCGAAAAGCTCGCGTCCGCAGGGTGAAGATTTACAAACGATTCGGCTGTCCCGAACCAGATTCCAGCATGTGCTCCTGCATATCCCACCTGTTGGCTAGTCGTCATACCCAAAATCCTGGAATCCTGAAGCTGTCCAGCTGGATGCAGATTACGATAGGAAGCAGCCGTACCGGACCACAATGCAGCCTGCGCAAATCCATTGTGATTAACCATACCTCCTTGCTGATCGCCGGCGATCGCGTAGGCAGTTGAACTGATTCCGCTGGCCGGATGCAGGTCCACGAAGGAGGAAGCTGAGCCAGACCAAACCCCGGCGCGTACCTGATAGCCTGGACCCGTTGCGTACCCCGCCTGCCGGGTTCCGGTTGTGGCAAGAACCATTGAACTCGAAGACCATGATGGGTTCAGATTCTGAAACGAAGATGCGGTTCCGTTCCAGATCGTCGCGTAATGAGCTTGTGGGAAACTGGTATACGTGTAACCCGCCTGTTGATTGCCCGCTCCCGCCATCACCCCCGAATACGTCGCACCTGCCGGATGAAGATTCACCATCGAATGCGACGGCCCGTTCCAAACCGTGGCAAAGCCGTTAACCACCCCACCTTGCTGGTTGCCGGACGTGAATCTGAGTGATCCGTCCATTGCTGACGGAGGAGTCAAGTCCGTATAGGTAACGACATAATCGTGGGCGGCTGCTGACATCCTGCAGGCGGCGGCAGTGCAGAAGCATACAGATACCGAAACGAATAGTGTTTGTGAAGCGGTTTTCCTCATGAGCAATAGATTGTCCGAGTCTTCGCTTAACATGGCCGTTGCGGGATGTCGATCAAGAATCGTATGGACAACTGGCGAAGCACAGCTCTTTTAGAGCATCACAATTCCTCCGGTGCCGTGGGTGAATTCGCCGAAGATGGTTCGCCAGGTCGGGGATCCCCGGTTCCGTTCGGCGTGGATCCAAAGCCGCAGGCGGGCCGGAATTGAAAGCGCCAAAGGGGCATCGGCCTCCAGCCCAGGGTTGGCGCGCGAGCGCCTACCTTGGGTCATCAACGAAACAAATCACCAACCGCAACGCGGTTGTGCCGAATGTCGCGCGCGATTGACGGACGGGAATTGTGGCCGTCTGCAAAAACACGCAACCGCGTTGCGGTTGGAAAATTATTTTCGGGCGGTGACCCAGGGCGGCTCGTGCCTCGCAACCGTGGGCTTTGGGACGGAATCCCGTTGGGATTCCCGGATGGCAGACAGACGCGCAGTTCAGGTGATGATGCTTTTGTCCTTGAGCCACCGTTGCAGTTGAGGCGCGATGCTCTTGGAAATATTCTGCGGGTCGAAAGTTTTGTAGAGCTTCCAATCAGGTCAGTGTTGAGATTCTTCAGCGTCCGGTCCTTCAACAACAGAACGGGTTTTCGCAAGGCCATCGTGTAACCAACTTCCAAAGAAATGTTCGGATTGGATTCCTCGTGCTCAATGCGCTCGAACACCGCGACTCCAAAATCACAGCCGTAGATGTAGGTGAGGATATTCGAGAATAGGTCGTCGTGATAATCCTTGTCGTCGGCGCGCAACGCCTTGATTCCATGCACCCCGAGTGTGTCGCGGATGCTCTGCACGATTTCGTTGTGCGCTTTTGTCGTGCCGAAACGCATCATGATAAACGCGCACTTTGAGGGATTCGGGTAATCCTTCCGAAACCGTTTGAGGCTTTCGGCGAGTTCCGTTGGAAACGCTGATTCAAGAGCTACATCATTCGATGGAGCTTCCTGATCCAAAATATCGTGACCGGCGGACGTTAACTCGGTCATCACTGTTGAAACATACTCGCCACTTCCGCCCCGAATGGCCTCGCCTTCGACGAGCCCATCGTTAATGAGGAGTGCAGCGTTATACACTTGGTCGGCTTCGGAGTATTGGCTCAGTTGCGGTGGCTCTTGTCCGTCTCGCACTTGAAGAAGGAGGAGTTTCTGTAGTTCTCTGTCTCGTTTCATAATCGGTGTCTCGCGGTTCGGTTGGGCTGGAAGTTCGGGAGTCGTTTTGATTGTCCATCCGACTCGCATCAGTGCGCTCCTGATGGTTTCCATTTGATGCGGATACCGCCTCCCCAGTTCCGCCGCGATTACGGAAAGCACGGTGGCTTGGTCTGCACTGGGCAAGCTTTTGCAGGCGGACTCAACCTTCGGGCGATACGCGCGATTGCGGGTTCGATGTGAGAAAGCTTCTGCTCCAGAAAGCGCCCAATCCACTTCAAGTCCTGCGACTCCCGCGATGGAGCAAACCGTATCGCTGTCGGCAATATCAAACAGAAGGCTCGAAATGACGGGCCAAGCTGCGAGTTGTGTCTGCCGTGCTTTCCGAATGTTTGGCAAGCCGGGCTGCGGTGTGAGATTTTGTTCCAGTTCAACAATCGCTTGCCCAACCAACAACTCCAAGCGGGCGAAGGAATGCTCATACATGGAAGTGCTAAAGCCGGGTCGCGAGAGAATGTCCGCGACCGGAATCGCATTTGAATGGTAGTGCGAATTGAAGTTCAGCAGTGGCACAACCTGCTGCAAGCATTCCCGACGCTCTGACATTGAGGTGCGGAACGTCGGCGACAAAATCGCTTCCTTCATCCGTTTCAGTGCTTCCAAGCGTTCTTCGTTGTTCATGGCCGTTTACGCGCCTTCTACGAAAGTTTGTCCACCTTGGCTTGCTCTCGCCAGCCCCAACGGGGCTGTGGCCCAAAGCCCAAGGTTGGCGCGCCCGCGCCTACCTTGGGTGAACGTGGCAAAACGGGAACAACCCCAACGACGGGGTTGCGGCGAATTCGCCGCGACGCCGAACAAACGATTTTGGTCACAACCCCGTTGGGGTTGGTTTCCATTTGCGAACCGTGACCCAAGGTAGCTCGTTCTTCGCAACCTTGGGCTGGAGGACGCAATCCCGTTGGGTTTGGCAGATGTGGCGCGTTCCCGCGTGGGCTTGGGATTGTTCGCGACCATCGTCGCGGGTTCACGCCATTCCTCCGAAAAGCTTTTCCACCTTCGCCTTCACCGCTGCATCCATCCTGATGAACGGCGGCCAGGGGCGTTTGAAGCCTTCGCCCGGCAATTTCTTCGTCGCGTCAATGCCGAGTTTGCTGCCGATGGCCATTTCGCTGGTGGCGTGGTCGAGCACGTCGGACGGGTCCCGCGAACGCGGGATGAAGACGGCGACCCAGGGTAGCTCGTTCCTCGCAACCCTGGGCTTTGGGACGGAATCCCGTTGGGAGTCTCGGAGGGCGCGAGCGCGAGCAATCCCAAAGGGATTGGGGTTGACCAAGAGGGGTCGGTCCTTAGTATTGCTCAAATCTTCACCTTGAATTTTTCTCCGGCTCTCAACGAAAGGGCGAAGGCCGACATCAGTTCCGGGATTCTCTCCAAATCCCGCAGACTGACCATCTCGACCGGCGAATGCATGTAGCGGTCCGGCAAACTGATCAACGCGCTCGGAATGCCGCCGCGCGTCCAAAAAATCACATCGGTGTCCGTGCCGCTGCTCGCCGACATCGCCTCGAACTGCAGTTTGATCTTCCTGTCCCGCGCCACTTTCACCAGGCGGGAAACCACTTCAGTATGGTTGCAGCCGCCGCGGGTGAGCGTCGGTCCCCGGCCGACTTTGATGTCGCCGTGTTGCGGGAGGCTCACCGTCGGACAGTCCGTGGCATGCGTCACGTCCACCACCAGCGCCACATCCGGCTTGATGGTGTAGGCGATCTGCCGGGCGCCCAACGCGCCGATTTCCTCCATGATGTTCGAGACGACGGATACTTCGGCTTTAAGCTTTTTGCGATGATCCGCCAGGAGCCGGAGCGTTTCGGCCACGGCGAACGTTCCAATCCGATTATCGAAAGCGCGGGCAATGGCCAGATCGCCCCGCAACAACTCGAACTCGTCGTTCAAGGTAATGGGGTCGCCGATCTCAATGAGCTTCTCAGCCTCGGCGCGGGACGAAGCGCCGACGTCGATGAACAAGTCGTGAATCTCGGGAATGGTTCGCTGCTTCTCCTGCTTTTGCAGGTGCGGGGCAACGTTTCCGACCACGCCTTTGACCGCGCCCTTTTTGCTATGAATGGTCACCCGTTGCGCCCTGGTGATGGCGGGATCGACTCCGCCGAGCTTGCGCACGTAAACATAGCCCTGATCATTGATGTAATTGACCGTCATGGCGATCTCGTCGGCGTGTCCGCACAGCATCAGGCGCGGAGAGCCGCCTTTATTGATCACCGCCACCGCGTTGCCGTAATCGTCGGAAAAGGTCTCGTCGGCATAATCCCGGACGTATTCGAGCCAGACGCGTTGTCCGCGCACTTCATGGCCGGGCGGACTCGGGGTGTTGATCAACCGCTGGAGGAATTTGAGCGACTTGTAACGCATGGCTGCGGAGCCTAAGGGGAAAACGCCCAGGGCAAAAGTTAAAAGCTGTCAACCGAATTGAGCGCGCACTGGCATTCGGAGCCTCGGTGTTTCGTGATCTCCGCTGCGGTGGAATCAACGGGGATGACCAAACTTCAATCCGCGGGCAAAGGCTCGCTGCAGGTGCATCTTTCCTCGACGCTATTGCCGTGTAGTTGCCGCCGGCGGGACAGTCCGGTTTGCGCCGATGCAGGCCATTTTGCCGAAGAGCCTGAAAGCGCAGCAGTTTTCTCTGGCCAAGGGCGGGTCCGGTCTTCAGTAATAGGCGCCAATCGTTCCACACATGAATTACGTATCGCCGGTCGATTGGACAGTCATTGTTGTCTATTTGCTTGGAATCATTGCGCTGGGTGTGTGGTTTGGGAAAGACCAGCGCAACACCCGCGACTACTTCCTCGGCAACCGCAATCTCCCCTGGTGGGGCGTGGGTTTGTCCATCATCGCAACCGAAACCAGCGCGCTCACCTTCATCAGCGTCCCTGCCATCGCCTACGGCGGCAACATTGCCTTTATCCAGATCATCACCGGCTACGTGATCGCGCGGGTCTTTCTGGCCATCGTGATGGTGCCGCTCTATTTCAAAGGCGACGTTTATTCTCCATACCAACTGATTGGCGACGCCTTCGGTCCGGGCGCGCGTTATCTGGTCAGTTCCCTTTTTCTTGTCGCGGCCACCCTGGCCGCCGGCGTGCGCGTCTATGTCACCTGCATTCCTCTGCAACTCATGCTCAACGTGAATGTGTTCACGGCCATCCTGCTCTTTGTGGGATTGTCGCTCGTTTACACCTGCGTGGGAGGAATCAAAGCGGTTGTCTGGACTGAGTTCGTGCAGTTCTTTCTCTTTTTGGCCGGAGGCATTTTCACACTTTGGTACATTCCCACGATTCTGGACGGCGGCTTCAGCGCTGCCTGGGCGGAGGCGAAGGCGGCGGGCAAGCTTCATTGGCTCAACGCGGAGGTCGTCTCTTTCAAGGGATTGCTCTCGATGCCGTTCAACATTTGGATGGGCATTTTCGGCGCAACGTTTTTGGTAATGGCATCGCACGGCGCCGATCAACTCATCGTGCAGCGTGTCTTAACCTGCCGTTCGGTTTCCGATGGAAGGAAATCGCTCATTCTGAGCGCCGTGATCATTCTGCCCCTTTTTCTGCTGTTTCTTCTGACCGGCGTGATGCTCTGGGTGTTTTACCAGCATTTTGCCATTGCCATACCGCTGCCGGAAACGAAAGAAGGCTTCAACAAGAACGATTACATCTACCCGATCTTCATTCTCACCATGGCGCCGCCGGTGGTGAAGGGGTTTATGATCGTGGCCATCCTCGCTGCGGCCATGTCCTCGGTGAGCGCGGCGTTGTCCGCGCTGGCGTCGGTTTCCACCATGGACCTGTTCCGGAATCTGAGCCGCCGGGAACGCAGCCAGGACTTTTATCTGGCGTTCAGCCGATTCTCGACGGTCGGTTGGGCTGTGCTGCTGGTGCTGGTGGCTTACATGAGCAAAGAAGTGCGATTTGTCCTGAATTGGGCGTTTTCGCTGAGCGGCCTGACTTCAGGCGCCTTATTGGGCGGGCTGCTTTCTGTTTTGATCTGGCGGCGCGGCGCCTCCATACCGGTCATGGCTGGCATGGCTGCTTCCTTCGCAATTATGCTCACCATCCATCTGAACTTTGCGAAGGACATCGCCTGGCCCTGGTACACGCTTATTGGGACCACTGTGGCGATCTCGATCACCGCCATTACCCGGATGGCGTTCCCTGAACCAGCCTCAACGGCCTAAATCTTTCCTGGGCCCCGCTGGGAAAGGGGCAGGGCGGAGAGAGCAGCCGGACGAAACGTCGGGCGCATCAATGGGTCGGTGCACCATGGCAGAAGGTAGAGAAGCTCTTCCGCGCGAGGTTTCAGGAGCAAATGGAGGCAACGGATAAAATGTCGCCTACGCGACATTTTACGCGGAGCGCTTGCTGGAGAACTCGAAGAGGGACTTCCCGCTTGTGAGAGATCGCGACCCTGGGGCAGAGTTCGGGAGCGGCCTCATGAACTCATGAAAGCGCTTTGCGTCCATGCTCACTTCGACGACTTCGAATTTGTGGCGGCCGGCACTTTCGAACTCTGGCGGCGAAAGCTGGGACCCTCTTTCACCGGGCGGCTGCTCGTCTGTACGGATGGGAAAGCAGGGCATCATTTCCGCAGCCGCGAAGAAACGGGAAAACTGCGGCTCCAGGAACAGGAATACTCGGCCCGGGTTGGGCAATATCAATTCGAACTGCTCCGTCTCCCGGATGGGCGCGCCCCACGAGAAGCTTGCCTGCAGTTGAGCACCGGCTTCCTGGCTGCGCTTTGGCACGCTATTCGCAATTTTGAACCGGATTACCT
>CAZCUL010000807.1:0-4788 GCA_964501475.1 uncultured Verrucomicrobiota bacterium
GAGCGTCTGCTGGGCGCCCCTGGCGTTGCTTTGGTTTGGTCAGACCGAGAGCGCCATGTTCTTTATCGTGATTATGGGGTCGCTCTGGTCCATTTTGCTGGCGACGACAGCAGGGGTTCGGAATGTGCCGCCGATCTATGCGCGCGCCGCTCGGACGATGGGCTCGCGCGGGCTGCATACGTGGGTCAAGGTGATTCTGCCGGCATCGCTGCCGTTCATCGTGAGCGGGATGAAGCAGGGCTGGGCATTTGCGTGGCGTTCACTGATGGCCGCGGAAATCTACATAACCATCCTGACGGGATTCGGATTGGGACATTTATTGCATTACGGACGCGAATTGCATGCGATGGATGCTGTTTTGGGAATCATGGTCGTCATCATCGTGATCGGGCTCCTGGCGGACAAAATTCTGTTCTCTCCCTTCGAGCATTTCATGCACCGGCGTTGGGGCACGGCGCGGCAGTGAAGCTCTGTTGCCGCCGATCAAAAGGGCCAGAATTTCGGGATGAAATAGATCGAAAGAAGCCAAAAGACGATGTTGAGCGGAACACCCACCTTGACGAAATCGGTAAACCGGTAGCCTCCGGGATTATAGACCATGGTATTGGTCTGGTAACCGACCGGTGTCGCAAACGCAGTGGAAGCGGCGAAAGTCACCGCCAGCAGGAATGGTTTTGGGTCCACATTCAGAGTGGCGGCGGTCGAGATGGCAATGGGTGCGAGCAATACGGCCGCGGCGTTATTGCTCATGCATTCGGTCAAAACCGCCGTGAGGAGATAGATCATAGCCAGCACGGCCACCGGACCGAACCTTCCCACCAATCCAATCGCATGTTTGGCAAGAAACTCGGCCGTGCCGGTTTTTTCCATGGCGATGCCCAGGGGCAACACCCCGGCGAGTAGAAAGATCACCTTCCAATCCACCGCACTGTAGGCTTCCTCCAGGGTGATGCACCGCGTCATAACCATCACAACGCACCCCAAAATGGCCGTGGCCAGAATCGGAAAGGGCTGGCCGTTGATCAGGGGAACGGTAGCAAACAAAACCACGCCGGCGATAATCAGCAGGGCCAGGGGCGATTTGCCTCGGCGGAGCGAAGGCTCGTCCATTTCGCCCAAAACCACAAAATTCTCGTCCGCGCGCAGTTTGGCAAACTCGTCCTTGGGTCCCTGGACGAGAAGAGCGTCCCCGAAGCGGAGGCGAACGCGATTCAACTTTTCCCGCAACGTCAATCCTCTTCGCTGAATGGCCAGCACGATCAGGTTGTAGCGCCGGCGAAAGTCCAGTTCGGCAAGAGTCCGGCCAATCAGGCGCGAACGCGGAGAAACCAGGACTTCGAGCAGCCCAAGTTCTCCTGTCTTCAATTCCGCGTCACGCAGTTTGAACTCGGGCTCGATCTCCAGCTTTGACTTCGTTTTGAGGTCCATGAAGTCCTTCACCTTGCCGCGGATGAGGAGAACGTCGCCTTCCTGAATCGGTTCCTGCAATGGCGCCCAGAGCTTATGCTGGTCGCGCAGGATTTCGAGCACCGTCACGTCATACTGCTCGCCAAATTTGCTCTGCAAAATGGTTTTCCCGAGCAGGGGAGACCCGGCCACCACCCGCAGTTCGGTGATGTACTCGCCGAGCTGATAGGCTTCAGTGAGTTCTTCACTGCGCCGCTTCGGCAAAAGCCAATATCCGACTCCCAGAAAATAGAGAACACCGACGCCAAACATGATCAATCCGAGCTTGCTGAACTCAAACATGGAAAATGGCCCAAAGCCCGCCCGATTCGAAATCGAACTGACCAACAGGTTCGTGGAGGTGCCGATGAGCGTGCAAACCCCGCCAAACTGCGAGGCAAACGAGAGTGGAATCAGAAGCTTGGAGGGGGGGAACTTGTAGCGCGAGCAAACGGCCACCACCAGTGGCAATAAGACCGCCACGGCCGCCGTGTTGTTGATGAAGGCGGAAACGCCGCCGGCCGTGATCATGACCAGCACCAGAAGAATAAACTGGGAACGCCCCCAGCGGATGAGCGTTTCAGCAACCACACGCACGGCGCCGGTCTTTTGCAGGCCGGCGCTCAGAATGAACATGGCCCCCACCGTGATGGTGGCCTGATTGCTAAAGCCGGAGACGCCTTCCTGCGGAGTAACCAGGCCCGTGATCAGCAGCGTCGCCAGGACCAGAATCGCCACCAGGTCGATTGGCAACTTTTCCGATGCGAACAGCACCACCGCGCCTACCAGGATTGTCAGAACCAGCGCGATTTCCATATCGGGCAGCGGCGAAAGTAAGTGACCGCATACGGGCTGTCACGCCTTTTGGGCCGGTCTGCGTCGTAAAATACGCAAATTGCTTGCGGCAACGATTGCACTGCCCGGAGGCCTAGAGCGGCCCCTTGAGCACGGAGAGAAACTGCTTGATGGCCGGCGACAAAACTTTATTGCGTTTAAATATGGCCGCCAGGGGGCGGTGCACCTCTGCATCTTCAATGCGCACTTCGGCCAGGGTCTGTTTGGCGATTTCCTGTGTGATGGTGCCATGGGGCACAATGGCGATTCCGGCATCGATCTCGACGGCGCGCTTGACCGTTTCGATGTTGTCGAACTCCATCATGTGCTTCACGGCTACTTCCTGATCCTTGAGGATTTTGTCGATGGCGCGCCGTGTGGGAATATCCGGTTCAAAGCCAATGAATTTTTGGCCGGTAATCGCCTTGAGCTTCACCCCTTTGTTTTTCGCCAGGGCATGCTGCGGGTGGCAGATCAGCACCAGCAGGTCGTTGCGCAAAGGCACCACTTCCAGTTTGGGATCGCGGTTGGGATACGCCACCAATCCCAGATCAACGATATTGCCCAGGACGTCTTCGTAAACCTGATTGGAGCGCCGGTACTCGACGTGCACGTTGACGGTGGGGTAGGCCTTTAAAAACTTCTTCAAATAAGGCGGCAAGTCGTGCAAGCCGATGCTGTAAATCGTGGCCACGCGGATCGTGCCCGAAATGATATTTCTGATCTCCTGCAACTTGCTATAGAGCGACTGATGAATTTGGATGATCTGCTTGCTGTAGATGTAAAGCACCTCCCCTTCACGGGTGAGACGAAACTTTTTCTTGCTCCGCTCGATCAGCAAGGTCTTGAGTTGCCGCTCCAGCGAACTGATCTGCTGGCTGACAGCCGACTGGGTGACGTCATTGATCTGGGCCGCCCTGGTGAAACTTTCAGTCTCAGCCAGGTCGCAAAAGACCTTTAGACTCTCGATCTGCATATTTCAGGCGTACGGCTTGTGCTGACGCGAGCCGGCAAAAGTTTAAATCAGGCCGCCTGGGCGCCGTCGAGAGCTTCCTTTACCCGGCGAAGCAGTTCCTGACTGGTGAACGGTTTGGAAAGGTAGTTCAAATCGTTGGCCGAACGAACCGTCCGCACGCAGGCTGTCGAACAAATGATGCGCGTGGAAGGGGAGAGAGTTCGCACCTTTTCAATGAGCTGGCGCCCGTTCATCCTGGGCATGACCATGTCCGTAATCAGCAAATGAATGGGCGACTCGGCCCGCTGGAAAGTTTCCAATGCCTGTTCCCCACTGGTGGCAGTGATCACCCGGTAACCGACTGAACTCAAAAGCATTTCTCCCAGATTCACCACCATTTCCTCGTCATCTACGAACAGGATCGTGCCCGTGCCTTGGGTGGGGGCTTCAGGAAGGTGGAGAGGTTCCTCTACGATTCTACCGGTCGCAGGCAGATATATCCGAACGGAAGTGCCCTGGCGTGGCTGGCTGGTAAATGCTACCGCGCCGCCCTCGTTCGAAATGATCCCATAAACCCAGGCTAAACCGAGGCCCCGATGTCCGGATTTGGTGGTAAAAAACGGCTCGAAGACGCGCTGCAAATCTTCCGGCGAAACTCCGCAGCCGTCATCGATGATTTCCATGCATGCATAAATACCGGCGGCAAGCCGGGCATTTGCGTCCTGTCCCGCCTCAGGGAGGTCAACATTGCGTGTCCGGATGGTAATCTGGCCGCGAATTTGGCCGTCGCGGTTCAAGGATTCGACCGAATTCTCCAGGACTTTGATGAGGGCCTGTTCCAGCTTTGATTCGTTGCCGCGCACGGCGAACATTCGGTTTTCGCATTCCTGGGCCCACGCAATTCCGGCATTCGCCGAGTTGGAAAAGTGTTGAACGGCCTGGCGGACCACACGGTTCAGGCTGCAACCTTCGCGGGCGGGACTTTCCCTCTCGTCGAGACTGAATGCAGCCAGGTCCTGGGCTATCGCGGCCGCTTTGCCGGCCGCCTTCTCCACCTCGAGAAGGGAAAAACGCCAGGGGTGTTCGGATTCAGCCTGATTGAGCAGATACGAAACGTGGCCGAGGACTGTCGTTAAGGCATTGTTGAAGTCGAGCGCCACCGTGCGCGTCAAGTGGAGCGCGCAGTCGAGTTTCTGGCGATTGACACCGTTGGCGGATGCCACCTCGGTTCCCTTTTTCGCGGGCGTGCCTGGGCCGTTACCGGCATTCAGCGGCAAAAGTTGAAAAAGGTAGAATGTCTGCGGGCCGTGATGGATGGGTGAAATGGCCGTGGAAAATTGCGAGACCGCATTGTCACGATTGCGGAATTTCAGTGCAACGATTGGCTTGGCAGGTGGACCGCATAACTCAAGGAAACCGTCCGACGCCACTTCTCCCTCGCCCTGCGCCTTCAAACGGCCAGGCGCCAGAATATCACCAAAAATTGATTGTGGGGAATGGTTGGCATGGTCGATCTGGCGGGTGCCGGTGACGTGTATTGCCGGCCAGACAGC
>CAZCUL010000808.1:0-17577 GCA_964501475.1 uncultured Verrucomicrobiota bacterium
ATATCGCGATAGTAAAAACGCTTGTAACTCTCGCTGAAGCCGGTGGAGGTGACGTGCAGCAAATGATCCGGCGCCTCGTAAAGTCGAATATAGCTGGCCAGGGCGGTGCCTCGTCCCGGAAGCGCGCGATAGATCTTCTGTTCGTCGGCCATGGTCAACTGTTAAAAATCACAACCATCAGCACTATCCAGCCCGCGATCTGGGCCAGGCCAATCAAGATGGCCAGATAGGCGCGAACGCGCGTTCGGGGGATGATGCTTGAAGGTTTGAACAATGCGTAAATCCCCAAACCCACCGCCAATGGCCCGGTCACAACGGTGAGCGGCCACATCAACAGCGGCAACAATGCCGTTCCAAGGGCCGCGCTGTCCCATAGCGTTCGTTTAGTGCCGAATTGAACCAGGTTTCCCTTCTGTGCTCCGGATTCGAGGCAGGCCGGACAAAGGTGCCGATCGTTTATCTCTACGTCGCATAACGCGCAGAGAAAACGTCCGCAGTTCGAGCAGGGGATCGATGCCCGCTTCTGCGGATGAAAAAAGCAACCGGCTTCGCCCTCGACGAGAATCGCTTCTCCCGCTTGTGCTGTCGCCCGTTCCCGGAACAACGCCGGAAAGGCCTCCGCCTGCACGAGGGCGCTGCAATTGGGGCAAGGCGCCAGTGACCGGGTGTTCAAAAAAGCTGCTGGTAACGGCGCGGTGCACCGGGTGCAGGAGACTGCGGACTGGTTCATTCCACGGCCATTATTTGCGAACGACACGGGTGTTGCAAATGTGATCGTGCAAGGTCCTTCTTTGGTCGTCAAAAGGCGCCAGCAGATACCCGATGTAGCAGATCATCCCGCTGAGTTGCTCCGCCCAGCCGCGTCCGAAAGCGCGCATGTAGGAGATGCGCTCCCCTTCCGCGGTCACCACTCGCAGGCCACACGCCATCTTGCCCGGTGTCGCCCCGAACTTCCCCAGGAAGAACGTTACATAGGCGACTGATATCAGAACGGCTCCGATCTGGATGAGGATTTGCAGCGCCAGTCCCAGCATGTCGGGCGCTTGACCGGGACCGGGGCCAGGGCCGGATCTGAAGAAGGCAAAGACCAGAATAAGGACGGGAATGGCGATCACCAGGCCGATGATCAGCCCGTCAATAAGCTTGGCCAAAGCCCGAATCCAAAAGCCGGCATAGACCAGTCCCGCCCCCGGCAGGATCGCACCTTCCCTGAGTTTCTGCAGAAAGAGCGGCTTGCATTCCGCGCATACCCAGCGGTCGCCATAACGAATCACGCTGTCCGGCGGGAAGGTCCGGGCACATTCACAGCAAACAATCGCACCGCCCGCAACCGGAGCGCTTGCGAGGTTAGGTACCGCCCCTGAAGCAACCGCGACGGCACCGGGATTCACCTGGGCGTAAGGCTGCCAATTGGCCATGCCCTCCCGCCAGACCAGCGTGTCCGCCCGGACGGTTCCGTTCCGGATCAACTGCTGCAATTGCTCGTCTGTGACCGGTCCGGCTTGTTTGCCTGCTTCTACGTAATACCAGTTCATCTGTTGCCTGGATCTGAATGATTTTGCACTGCCCGCTAAATCCGGGCGCCCCGAAGCCTGTGACGAAGCAGGAAAAATGCAAAGTGTTTTTCTGAACCTTTAAGCCCCGCGCCAGGGAACTCAAGGAGCAGAGAGGTTTCGGGTCACCGATTTATCGGCCAAAAAATGGGCGATTACCGTAAGCCGGCACTCCCATTCTTTCATGGTGTTCGCTACTCTGCGTCCGATGAACAGCATCGCCTTCGCGCCCGAAAGTCCGCACGTTTCGATCGTGGACGACGACGCTTCCGTGCGGAACTTCACGCGGAGGTTGATTCAATCATTCGGATTCCAAGCCGAGGCATTCGCATCGGGACGCGAGTTTCTGAATTCCATCTCGCCGAAGTCACCGCGAGCCTCATTCTCGATGTGCGGATGCCGGACATGGACGGCCTGGAGTTGCAACGGCAACTCGTGGACAGAAGGAGTCTGCCCCCATCATTCTTGTAACCGCGCGCGCCAATGACGATGAGGAGAAGCGGGCGGCAGGCGCCGTGGACTTCCTCCGCAAACCCTCAGCGAACAGGCCCTGATCAATGCAAACAGGTCCGCCGGCGCAATTTGCCTGAGAAGTCATTTTAGGGAATCCTTTCGCCTTCCTTTCTCGGAAACTTTGTCGGAAGCTTTGTCGCGTTGTTCGTCAATCAGCGACGAAATGCCTACCCTTCACAGGCTCCAGATTCATGCCAAGGCGCCGACTCTGAGCGCGTGCGCCGAAGAGCTTTCTGCTCCCGGGGCGGCCAGGACGCCATCGTTCAAGACATCGAAGATAACAAATAACCATGAAAACTAGAAACAACAGCCACCTCGGAAGTGAAAGCCATCTACTTCGCCTTCCAACCGTTCCAGCCATTCGTCTCCCGAACCAACTCATCCTTCCGCTCATGAAACCACGACCGCTTTCGACGCCCATTTCAAGCTGCTGACGGTGTCCTGCAACACATGCCACGTTATAGAAAGGATGCCGCTTGTGCCATCATTGCGACGCTGGTGTTGTCGGCTTTGCTCTACTTCGCCGTCGCGCCGGTGCATCTGCCGCGCTTCCTCGAACACATCCAACCGCGTAGTGCCGTGCCGGATCGCGGCATCTGGCTGACCGGCGGCACGGTGATCGGGTTGGTGCTGTTAGGAAATTTGAAGGCGGTGGTGTCCACTGCCGCTTTTACCATTCTGCTCTACTACAGCATCACCAACCTCGCGGCGCTGCGGTTGCCCCGCGAGCGGCGGCTCTACGCAAACTGGATTCCGACGCTCGGGCTGGCGACCTGCCTGACGATGGCCTCGGCCCTTTCCCCGGAAATCATTGGCGGTGGACTTTTTTTGTTGGTGCTGGGGTTTATCTTGCGGATTGGGATCAGGAAATTCAACGCGGGTCAGGCGCGAAGTGGATCATGAAGGCGTGGTCGGACGCGATGACGACGATCCGCGTGATCGCGACCATGGACAACCTTTTGTCCCACGTGGGACAAAGGGTTGTAGGAAGCGAAACGGTCGGAAGGGGACCTGACGAGCGCATCTGCATAAATCGACGCGCTCTGCCTTTCGGCGCTCGGCGGCCGGTGCTTGGCACACAGCCGCGTTCAGCAAAGAGAGAATTGCTGCATTCTAAAAGGCGACTATCGACAACACGAACGCAAAGCGTATAAAAGTGCCACCCATATGTCTGAGATTGCCGCATCTCTGTTCAACAGCCTGCCCCTGAGTTCGGATATTCCATGAATTTGCGGCCCATTATTTTGCAATAGGTAAAAGCATGATCTTCTTCCGAAACCTGCCGGTTCTGCTTGCGCTCGGTCAGGCTGCCTTGCTTTCGGCTGCTGTCGCCGCCGCGCCACCGCCCAACGTGCTCTTCATCGCGATTGATGATCTGAGGAACGATCTCGGCGCGCTCGGCGCCGCCCACGCGAAGACGCCGCAGTTGGATTCCTTCGCCAGGACCGCGCGTGTCTTCAGCCATCATTATGCGCAGGCGCCGACCTGCGGGGCTTCACGTTGCGCGTTGCTGCGCGGACGTTACCCGACGGTGGCGTCGCAGGTTGGCAACAACGGCATCAAACAAACGCAGGACCAGTGGGGAACACGGAGTCTGCCCGCTGTGTTCCGTCAAAACGGCTACCGCACGCTTGCGCTGGGCAAGATCACGCATTACCCCGGCGGCCTGACCGGCAAGGATTGGGCGGAAGGCCGGGAGGAACTGCCCGGCGCTTGGGAGCGCGCGTGGATTCCCGACGGCCCCTGGCAAACGCCGCTGGCCATCATGCACGGCTATGCGAATGGCGTCGCGCGACAGTCCGGCAAGTCGCCGCCGTGGGAGGCGCACGACAGCCCGGATGAAGCCTACCCGGATGCCTGGGTGGCGGCAGAGGCAGTTGCGACACTCAAGCAACTGGCTGCGCAGAAACAGCCGTGGTTTTTCGGCGTGGGCTTTTTCAAGCCGCACCTGCCCTTCGCCGCGCCGAAAAAATGGCACGACCTGCACGCGGCGGGTGTGCCCGATTTGCCGCCCGCGGCGGCGGCGAAACCCGCGTGGCCCTCTGGCTGGCATGGCAGCGGTGAGTTCCGCGCCCACTACGGCCACAGGGGACGCGATCCCGCCACCGACGCCGATTACGCGCGACTCCTGCGCCGCGCCTACGCCGCGAGTGTGAGCTACATGGACGCGCAAGTGGGCCGCGTACTGGCGGCTTTGCGTGAGTTGGGTTTGGAGCAGGACACCATCGTTGTGGTCTGGAGCGATCACGGCTTCCTGCTCGGCGAGCACGCCATCTGGGGCAAGCATTGCCTCTACGAACACGCGCTGCGTTCACCTTTGATGATTCGCCATCCCAGACTGGTGCAACCGGGCAAGGCCAGCGACGCCCTAGTTGAAACAGTGGACCTTTTCCCCACGCTCGCCGATCTTTGCGGCCTGCCCGTGCCTGCGGGACTCGATGGCCGCAGCTTGCGTCCGCAGTTGAACGATCCCACCGCGTCCGCCGCCAAGGCCGCACACGGTTTCTGGACCGCCAGCCTGCGCACCGTGCGCACGGATCGTTGGCGGCTGATCGCGCAATCCGACAAGGACGGAACCGCGCCGCGGATCGAGTTGTTCGATTACCAAACCGACCCCGCTGAAACCCGCAACCACGCCGCTGCGCATCCGGAGGTTGTGCGTGAGTTGCTCGCGCGGCTTGAAGACGTTCCCGACCTCCAACGCGCCACTGCTCAACCTGCAAAAGGCGAAGCCCGATGACCTTCCCTGTCACGAAACGATTCGGCGTGCTCCTCTTCTCGTTCCGCCCAAGACGGGTTCATCCAAAGCGCGGACTAACGATTGTTTTTCCTTCCCTTTGATGTCTCTGCCGCCTGACGGATTGTTTCCAGCGCCAGCATCAAACGCTTCTCGAGTTCGATCATGGCCGGAACCCGGCGTCTTGATGGAGGCAATGAATTCATTGCTTTCAGAGCGGCCTGGAAAGCCGCATGAGCTTCGTGGGTCCGTCCGGCTTCCAGAAGAATTTCGCCCCGGCGCGCCAGCCAGGTTTCCTTGCGCGGCGATTTGGCGGCCAACTGATCGAGCCGAGCGAGGGCCTGATCGATGCGGCCTTGCTTCACTTCGAGGTCGATGGCGTAAAGTTGCAAGGTGACAAGCGGACCCAGCCTGCGGACGCCTTCATCGAGTCCCTGCAAAGCGTCGTCGTAATGCGGCTTGCCCGCGGCGATCAGAGCTTGAGCCCGCTCGATGAAAAGCTCCGGACCGGGCTGACGCTCCTGCGCAATCGCCCCCGTGTAATCCGCGGCGGCGGCCAGGTGTGATCCAAGCTTGGCGCGGGTTCGAGCCCTCACGATCAGGGCCTCGGCATGGTTCGTATGCCGGCTGAGGAACCGGTTCAGCGCCGCTTCAGCCGAAAGAGGCCAGCCCGCTTCCAGAAACATCTTCCCGCGAGCAATGTCCACGATCTCGAGGCCCGGACTCAACTCGAGCGCCCGATCATAATCGGCTTGCGCGGCATCCCACTCACGATGCGCGCGATGGAGCTCGCCCCGCTTCAGATAGAGCGCGGCGTTCCCCGGGTCGGTTTCGATTTGTTTTGCGACAGCCTGGATCTGATCGTGCAGGTCGCCGTGCGCAACGGCCTTCCCGCAAAAAAGCGCCAAAAGCAGGAGGGCACCCGCCAGGCGAAGGTCGAACATGCTCATATTCGCGATTCAGTTTGACCGTTTTTCACCCCTGCGCAAGACCGCTTCAATGAGGCGAGAGCAGCGCAGGGCCGATTCAAATGTGAACGACGGCTTGGAACTGGACTGAATGTCGCGGATTAAAAATGGATCCATGGACCACGGTTCGTGTTTAAAATCACAAATTCAATTCTCCTGGGCACGCAAGTTATCAACACTGAGATCAGCCGACCAACAACGGGTTCGTTTCGAGAGCGGGTTGCGGCGCTTGGTCGCGCGGCTGCTATGGACCAACCGCTGCTTCCTGCCGATTGCCCAGGACCGTCAAAAGCGCAAAGGCGACTGCTCCCAGCAATGCGCCGTAGATGGCCCATCCGAATCCGCCCGGAGTGCGCCCCCGCAAAAAAGCGATGTAACGCAAGATGTGGGAAATCATCACGCCCAGGACCAGTCCGCAGAACGCTCCCAGCGCAATGCTCAAGATGAAGGCGCTCATGCCGCCGTCGTAGCCGGAACCTCTCGGCCCGCCTTCGACAACGAACTGCGCCATCAAGTAGGAAAATAAACCACGCGGTCCGTGCTCAAGCGCGCGCATCATTCGCCTTACAATAGTATCAGCCCCGGAGTGAGCAAGGCTTTGCCTGCCAAGCGCGGTAGAAAAATGGTCTGAAAATGACCGCGTAAAACTGGCGGGCAAGAAGATTGAGCCTCCCATTTCCTTGCCCGCAATTTTCTTGCCCAAAGGTCCACGCGGATTTCCAGGCGGGCGTCTGCCGGTCGAACCGAGAGCCCAACGCTAAAGGCGGCGAATCCGGATGTCGCGCAACGCTGCGGCAGTGGACCAGGAAGCGATGCCAAGCGGCTTGGATGGCTCCACTTCGGCCCGGATGGAAATCTGGCGGCCGGTGGTATCGACATCGATGATTTCGTCGTTGTCGATCCAGGCTTTAATCGCGTTGGTCGTGACCTGGAGGCGGATATGATACCAGCGGCCTGACTCGAAGTTCATGTATTGGGTGGTCTCGTTATTGGCCGCGTCTTCGCCATCCAAACTCGAGAGGCCCACCACGCCTCCTCCCCAACCCCCGACAATCAGACTGCAAGGATCGCTGCCCACTGGAAAGGTCAGCCCGCAAAAAAAGTCACTTCCTTCCACCCGCATGGCGTCGAGACTGATCTCGTAATTCATGCGCGGGATCTCGTTTGTCCAGGTAACACCCGTCATGTAGCCGTATCCGAGAATCAGCTTTCCCTTTTCAACCGTGACCTCGCCCCGCCCCGCAAAATCGGTCACCGCCCAGCCTTTGAGAGTCTTTCCGTCAAAAAGGGTGCGCCAGGCGTCTTTCTGCCGTGAATCCGCCTGATCTGCACTGGAAGTCTTTTCCGCATTCTGGCAGCCAATCATCCAGACCGAAGCTGCCAGACAAAGAAAGCAGGAACTCAGTTTGAATCGGTTCTGCCACAGTTTCGAAAGGTAGCGTCTCTCGTTCATAGCCTGCTTTTACCCGGTAATTCCAAAAACTCAGCAATAAACAGCAATAAATCCGCTCGCCGATTTTCCCGTCGGCTCACTCGATCGGCTTGCGAAACCGGGGCGGCGTCCCCGAGCGGTCGAAAAGGGCATCATGGGAACTGAGGATGACGATTGATCAACTCCTCCGCAAACTCCTCGAAGTTCCCCTCGACCGGCCAATCACTCTGCCCGGTGGACCAGGATCGGCCGTCGGAAAGCAAGCGAATGGAACGTCCACGGTTGAAGTTTACGTAAACCATGTAACGGGCAAGCCAACCTCCCGAGTGATCGCTTTCGGCTAATTGGCGATAGCCGGGAAAAAACGATTCCAATCGGCCCAACATGTCTGGATCCTGAATCTGCCACGCCACCCTCTCCATCGGGTAAAGCCGCACAATCAAAGCGCTGTGCGGGCGTTCCATAGGGGAGATAAAGGCCGTCGCGGCCGGAGGGGTCGTTCGGCAACCCGCCAGGAACAGTAATAACGCTCCTCCAGAGAGCAGCATGTTCAGCAGTTTCCAAGGTTTCGCCTTTGCCCGGGATGGCTTGTCCCGCAATTGAACGCGCATGGCACCGTCAGTACCCGGCCTCCCTGACGACCGCCCCTGCACAAAAGATACCGGAGAGGATATCATGCCAATGGAAGCTTGCGCCGTCAGGGGTTCCGCCCTGGTCGGACTTTCGAGTCGCAGGGTAACGGCATTAAGGCTCTCTTCACCCGCGCACTTTTCCCGATGCATTGGTCTTTGGCTTCAAGGAACGGACCTTGATGTTCTTGTAAGCCACATCCGCTCCATGATCCTGCAACATGATCCACCCTTTGCGCGGCAAGCTGGCGTAAGGCTTGTTGAACTTGCCCTGCGCCGTTTGCCATTTCTCGTCGCGGAGATCGATGCGAAAGGTTTCCACGCCATTCATCTTGCAGGAAACGATCGGGCCGTCGCAGACGATGTAAAAATTGTTCCAGCCGTCGGGGTTCACTTTGGCTTCCGGCGGCGGCGCCACCAGGTCGTAGAGTGAACCGGCGGCATGTTTTGTCGTGCCAGCTTTGGGCAAAACCTGAATCTCCATGCCGGTATTAAGCCAATCCCTCTGATCGCTCATGCGCACAAAGACGCCGCTGTTGCCCCTCGTTTTCCAATCGATAGACATCTCGAAGTCCTCGAATTGTTCGACCGCATACACGGCATCGCCGCCGTTGCGTTTCCGCACGAAGGCGTCATCCTCGGCCACCCAGTTTTCCAGCTTGTGGCTATCACGATTGACCCAGCCGGTCGTTTCTTTGCCGGCGAAGAGCAGTTTCCACCCGGCTGCCTTTTCCTGCGCCGTCAACTCGTTGTCGGCCGCCCATGCTGCCGTCACCGGCATCGCTACCAATCCCAGCCACAGAGAAAAGAAATGAATCGATGTTTTCATAAATGGATTCGTCTGGTTGTCGTCAGCGGATTTGATCAGATGGCCTCAACTGAGCAAGCTTCTTCTGCAACCGTTCCAGGATCCTGATGGTCGCTGCATCGAAGAGCTGCCCCTTAGTTAGCGGCTCGATGCTGCTTCCCGCCCTGGAACTGCGTGGATGCTTAAATTGATCTCCGAGGAAAGCGGTGTGCCATCTTCCGCCTTGATCCGATATCGCACGCGCATTTGCATCACTGGCTGAATGTCCGGAATGGCCAGGAAAAGAGTGCGGCGGTCCGAGGAAAGTTTCACAGAGCGGACCTCGACGGTTTCGCGCCCATTTTGCGCGGGGTTGCTTACCTTGTAATCCTTTGAGCCGTACTCCGAAGCCCAGCGGTAGTTCCACTGTTCCACCGCGTAATTCCCGGCATCGGCAGCTTCAAGCGCGTCGAGAGGAGACGTGAACGTGATCTCCAGCCCCTCCTTTCGAACGTGCATCTGCCGCGGCATGTGGACCGGAGCGCCCGTGTAGCGAACACGCTGAAAAGCGCCCTCTTTGGCGGCATTGGATTGCCAGACGCTCAACCCGCACAGATAAAGCTGCCCGTCGTGCGGACTGAACCGCGCGCGCATGATGCCGGATTCGAAGCGAAGCGGGAAGCGCACCACGCCGCCATGGACCTGGCCGTTCACCTCTTCATGCATCACCTTGAAAAGCGAACAGGTGCCATAAGACATGTGGAGCAGGTCGCCTTCAAAGGGTCCCCAACGGCCGCTTCTTACCCACACCTGCCCGCCGCTGGAATTATCGATGGCCTTTGGCAACCAGCAGAGGGGCGCGTCATGTTCCATGGGCTCGGGTTGGCGATGCGCGGTAAAAACGTGCCCGTAAAAACCGCCCGGCTTGACCAGACTGAGCCGGGAGGCGGGAACCCAATTGCCTTCGTTGTCGCTGACGGTAATTTCGTCATTCGGTCCCAGCCCCATCCCGTTGGGAGCGCGCAATCCGGTGGCGACCACATCCAGTTTGCTGCCATCCTTCGACACCCTCAAAACGCAGCCGTGATGCGGAATTCTCGCCCGTCCCAAATCACCGCCTTTGGCAAAGTAAAAATTGCCTTCCGAGTCCGTGTGCAGATCGAGCACAAACTCATGGTAGGCCGGCGTTATCGAGATATCGTTGTTGAAGTTCTCATAAAAGTCGGCTTCACCGTCTCCGTTCAAATCGTGCAGCCGCGTGATCTGGTCGCGGCCCAGCACATATACCTTGTCTTCCACCACTTTGAGTCCAAGCGGCTGAAACAAACCCGTGGCGTAACGCTGCCAGGTCAATTCCTCCAGCTTCTCGTCAATGCCGCCCACCAGCCAAACGTCGCCGCTTACCGAACAAAGCGCCGCTCTCCCGTCCGAAAGAAAATCCAGGCCGCTGCAACGAATCCACGACTTGAACGGATTGTTCTCCGGCAGCGTCAAGGTATCCACCACATAGGGCCCTTCCTTGTTGCCGGCAACTCCCTTTGTGACGAGCGGTGCACCCCACCGGCCCGGCCCTCCCTGGGTCATTTCCGCCGGGTTCCGCACCGATGAATCGCGCTTTAAAGCGGCTGCAAATCTGGGCAGGTCCTCGCGCTCACCGCTCCAGACCGACACCATGAATTGCCGGGGCCGATCCAGCGCCGGCAGCTTTAACAACACCCGGTCCTCTTCGGCCTCCCACTCGACGTCCACGTCTCCAGTTACGGCCGCGGCCGTGCAGGCTGCTCGCCCTTCAGCGCCGCCCACCACCACCATCCCGCCCTCTTGTTGCAAATCCGCCTTTGCTTTCTCGCAGACCACAAGCGCCAACGCCGCTCCCGCATCGATCCGGAAAGTGCGGGTAAAGATGGGCAGAGCATAGTCGTCGAAGCCGGGCAGTTCAAGAACAGCGGTGCTTCCGACGGTGTAGGACAAGATCACGTTCCTGCCGTGCAAATAAAGCCCTCGCCACTTCGCATGCTCCCTCGGCAGAGGACCGTAGGGCTTTCCATCAAACAACCGGCGGCCGTCCTTGAATTCTCCGCTGGCATTTGCCCAACCCGGTCCTTCGGGCGTGGAAAGGACGACGCCGCCTGCGGGCCGGGGAACCCCTTCCAGACCACCGCGGCCGGTCGGCAACACCACAAAACCGTTGGTCCAGGCCATGGCCAACCGCAACATATCAGTGTCAAATGAAACTGCCGCCTGCTGGTCGCGGCCCAATTTGATTGTGATGCTTTTAAGAACATGAGGTTTGCCTGCCAAACCGCTCGAGAAAAATGGTCCCAGATCCATCTCGTCCCATCTGGTCCCTTTGCGTTCCTTTTTCTCGTTGGACGCTGCTTCCACACGGAATGGCGCACCGAATCGAAGCGCCAAGGCACAGAGGAATAAAAACAAAAGGAGGCGGATTACCTTCATGCGGATCATAGTCAGAGCTTGAATTCCTTCAATGGACGCTGTTCCGGAGGGGAAATTCATCTCGCGGCCGCCGCCGCTCAGCGCCTCTTCATTGCGAGTGCGACGAAAAGAGTAGCGTTCTCCGGCCCTTGCAAGAATAAATGGAAGAAAGCTGAGCGCGCCCCTTTTTCTTCCGGGGAGAAGAGGCGCATTCGAAGAACCGAATGAACCAATCGCCAAGCGTTATGATGGTTACCAAATTGAATCTCCTGCAACGCGCCAGCGGGTATCGGCTGGCCGCCTGTTTGGTTGTGGCCGCGTCGGCGCAGGCATTCTGTCAGACGGAAGCCGGCAATGATTTGCGCAGCGGCAAAACCTTTATTGCCACTCGAGCCTATTCTGCGGCGGAAGACCAGCGCATCTTAAAGCTCTTTGAAAGACTGCGCGTGGCGGATGTATCCGACGGCATGGACGCCGTCGCGCTGCACAACACCGGCTTGATGGACCCGGAAATCAGACCGCTCTGGCGCGACACCGAGGAGTTCACGCACCGGTTTATTGGGATCGCCGTAACCGCCCGTTACATTCCCACTCAACTCCCCCCTGCCGGACGAATGCCGGTCGAGGACTACGACCAGTGGGCGGGTGAATGGTACCGGAACCGGTCCAGCGAACCTTTCGTCCCGTTGCTGCGCGAGGGGTCGGCATTGGTGATCGAGGATGCCGCCGAAGCGGACGTCGGCTCGATTGGCTCCAACAACATCATGAGTTGGAAATTGCGGGGCTGCGTCGGCGTCGTCACCAGCGCCGCGGCGCGCGACACCGATGAGATCATTACCGAGAAAATCCCGCTTTATTTTCGCCGTCCCGGTCGGGGAATTCGTCCGGGCCGAAACGAGATTGAATCCGTAAATCGCCCAATCGTGTGTGGGGGAATCACGGTAATGCCCGGGGACGTGATCGTGGCCGATGGCGACGGCGTCATTGTGGTTCCGCGATCGCAAGCCGAGGCCGTGGCGGCATATGCGCACAAAATACTCGAAGGCGACAAAGAAGGCCGCCGCAAGCTTTACGAGAAGCTTGGGCTTCCACCCGACCCCTCGGTGAAGTAACTGAAGTGACGATCAGTGATGTACTTGATTGGGCCCGGCAGATTTGTTAAGCAGGGTCTGGCAACTGCCGATAGCCAGGGCTGCACCAGCCCTCGTTCCAACAGCCAGAGCTGTTTTGTATTTATGAGCGATAGAACGGCGCGAGCACGCGCTTCATTGCACGCCGGCAAGGCCGGCGTGGAAAAGGAGAAGTCCCGCGCGGATAAAATCCGCCGTGCCCGCGAACTCATCGCCGACCCGAGCTACCCTTCCGACAAAATCATCACCGCGGCCGCGCGCAGGCTGGCGAAGAAGGAATTCCGGGACCTGCCTTCCCGCGATTAGTCTGTCTTTGCGCCCGATCTGCCACGCTCTTTTCTGCGTGGCGCCATCCAGCAAGTGTTGTTGCGGTCATTCGAAGGATTGACTGCGCACACCCTGCCAATCCAGTTGCTCATGAGCTATTCCAGAGGATTTCACCGCAGACACGGCAATATGTTTTCCAGGGTGACAATGGCTCCCAGCTCACTTCGCATCCTCAGTCCGCGCATCCAGGATTTGGCGGACGGTGCGAAGCAGTTCGATATTGTCGAAGGGTTTGGGAAGAAACTGGACGCCCTTTAACTCCGGGCTGGATTCCGACTCGCGCTCCTGCACGCCGCCGCTGAGCAGGATGGCACGCGCCTGCGGATGCCTTTGACGAATGCGAGCCAGCGCCTCCCGTCCATTCAGCTTGGGCATGTGCAAATCGATCAAGATCAAGTGAAAGTTCTGCGGCTCGGCCAGATACTTGTTGATCGCATCCTCGCCGTCCTGAGCTTCCATCACCTGGTAGCCGCGGTAGGAAAGCACCGCGCGAATCACCATGCGGATTTGTTCTTCATCGTCCACGACCAAAATGCGCTCGGTCCCTTCCAGTGCCTTCGAATCGCTGACCGCTGAGCGGGCCGGCCGGCCGGCCGCAGGCTCGCGCGAGCGCGGCAAAAAGACATGAACGCGTGTCCCCTGATTCGGCTGGCTTTCCACTTCCATCCAACCGCCATGTTCACCGATCACGCTCGAGGCGATCGACAAACCGAGCCCGGCGCCTTTGCTGAAGTCTTTGGTGCTGAAATACGGTTCGAAGACCCGCTGCAATGTTTCACCGGACATGCCCGCCCCCGTATCGGTCACGGTCAGCCGAAGGAATTCGCCTGCTTTCCTTGGCGGCCGAATGTCCTCTTCCGTGAACGCCGAGCCTTCCAGATCAATCGAAAGCCGGCCGCCGGCAGGCATGGCGTCGCGCGCGTTCAGTGCCAGATTCACAATGGCTTCCATGATCTGATTGGCGTCGGCATGGACCAGCCAGGAACCTTGCCTGGGCTCCGCCCAGGCGACTTGAATGCGCCGGTCGATGCTGCGCCGGAGAACAAAGACGACCTGGTCGATCAGATCGGCGATGTCCGTGGGCTCTGGCTTGCCTTTGGCCCGGCCGCTAAAGGCCAGGAGCTTGCTCACCAATTCCGCACCCCGGCTCGCGCTGGTCTGGACGTAATGCAGATGTTCGCGGACCGACGGCGAACATTCGCCCGAAGAAACCGCCAGGTCCGCATGCGACAAAACGGCGGTAAGGATATTGTTGAAATCGTGGGCGATGCCGCCGGCCAGGGCGCCGACCGCCTGAGTTTTTCGTGATTGATAAATCGTCTTTTCCATCTGCTCGTGCAATGACATGTCGCGAATGACGGCAGTGCAGAAAGTCCGCCCATTCAGCGACGTCTGGCTGACCAGTGCCTGCATGGGCACCGCTTCGCCGGCCGCGTTGCCAACCTGGAACCGGCAGACTTTGGCGCACGGATGGTTTGCGCTCTCGTGGAGTTTCAATTCCGCCAGAACCTGGGCGAGCGCAGGGGGGAGGTCCTTTGGGCGAATGGGAGGGACGGTGCGCTCACAGCCAAAGGTTTTGGCCGCGGCCTCGTTCAGAAACACCACTTCGCCTTCGCGGTTGACGCTGATAATGGAGTCTTCCAGCGAATTAATAATCGTTTCCAGCGGCAGTTCCATCTTGTCTCACTACTTGTTGCGTCCGTCGTTAACCCGTCTGCGCGCGGAACCGTGACCAGGCTCGCAATCCTCGTGGCGCGACCCTGAAGAATCGGAAGGGCGCGGGCAAGGAATTTTTGCGGCGTCCCCTCGTTTTGAATTGGATTCCTGAGCGAACGGACGCAATCCACAGGATTCCTGCGCTTTTGGAAGAGGCCGGCCAGAGTTTCGTTGACAAGGTTAAAGCGTCAAATAGATAGTCCACTGTAAGTTCATGAGCAGGCTCAACCTGCATTCGAGCTAAAAAGCCGGCCGGCACAGAAATCCAATCGTCGATGATAAGTTCGGCAGTCTCCCCAAGCGAGAACCTGGAAGCCCAGCTCGCGAAAAACCTCTTCCCGGCCTGGCCGGGCGTCATTTTCCGGCAGCGCACGGATTTCACTTTCGAATCGGTCACGCCCCGGATCGAGGAGCTGACGGGGGTGCCCCTGCACGATTGGGCGGCGCGCCCCGATCTCTTCTGGCAAACGGTCCATGAGTCCGACGCTGAGGCTCTGCGGAAACAGCTCCAGCAATGTTTGCAGGGTCCCGCTGGTGTTCAGAGCGCTTACCGGATTCGTCACCGGCAGACCGGCCGCATCACCTACGTTTCGGAGTATCGGCGCGCCGCGCTCGATGGAGCGGGCGAGCTCCTGCATTACGACGGTTTTTGGCTGGATGTGACGCGGCAAACCATAGCCGAGAGGCGCCTGGCGACGGCGTCCTGGAAGGAAACGCTGGCGGTGCTCACGATGGGGCTTGCCCACGATTTCAATAATGTCCTGGCCGGAATTCTCTCGTTAAGCGAATCATTCCTGGCCCAAATCGAAACCGACCACCCGTTTCAGGAGGGATTGTCTCTGATCAAATGCAACGCCCAACAAGCCAGCCAGCTTGTCCATCGCATCATTCATTTGCACTACGGCAAGATCGGCAATCGAAGCTATCATGACCTGAACGATATCGTGTCTGACGCGGTTGAGTTGTTGCGCAAAGTGATTCCGCGCAGAATCGAGGTGCAGCTTGTGCGGCATCCCGCGCCTATGCCGCTTTACGTGGATGCGGTGGACTTCCGACAGGTCATCATCAACATGGCGCTGAATGCCGCGGACGCGATGCCGGATCGGGGTGAGCTGATATTTCGCACCGCAGCGCATACGCAGGCGCCCCCCTTGCGGCATTACAAGGGCTTGGTTCCCCGTCTCCCCTGCGCCTGCCTCAGCGTCGAGGATAATGGCTGCGGGATCAAAACGGCGCGTCTGCAATCGATCTTCGATCCTTTTTTTACCACCAAAGCCATGAATAAGGGTTCGGGCCTGGGCCTTTACAATGCCCGTTTGTTCGTGGAAAAGCACCAGGGCGCCATTTCGGTGGAATCGACTGAAGGGACAGGAACCACCTTCGGAATCTGGCTTCCTCAAACGGATTTCGGCGAAGAAGGTCTGCTTCAAGAACCCTTCGGCAAACGCCGGCGAAGCATTTTGTTGGTGGGAAATGCGGGCAAGTCTCTCGCCAGCATGGCGGAATTTCTCCGCTCGCAAGACTATCATGTGGTGGCAGTCGCAGGGACGTCCGAGGAAGCGCTTCAATCCACAGACTACCATTTCGATGCGGTGATGGCTCAGGTGGAAGCCCGGGACAGCGACGCGCTTTCGCTGGTCGAGCTGGCGCGCAACCGCACACCACCGCTCAAATTGATTCTGCAAATCGTGGGCTGCAATGAAGACGAGCTCGAAACGCAGTTCCTGCTCTCTGCCGACCTGAGAATCACGGCCGACATGTCGCAGGAGATCATTGGCCGGAAACTGCAATCGCTTTTTGGCAACTGCCCGGCAGAGCCCGCATGAGCGCCTCCCCTGCGAGTTCTTCATCGGAAACGGAATCGGGCGTTCCGATTCTGGTGGTGGATGATGAGGAGATCGTGCTGGTCGCGCTGCGCGACACACTCGGTCAGCAACGATATCAGGTGTTTCCGGCTCAAAATGCCGTTCAGGCGCTGGAGCTCCTCAAGCAACGTCCATTCGCGGTGGTTCTGACAGACCAGCAAATGCCCATGTTGACCGGTTTGGAATTCCTGGTCGAGGTCAAGAAGATGCAGCCGGACGCCACCCGCCTTTTAATCACCGCGGTGCTCAGCCTGAATACCGTCATCGACGCCATCAACAAGGCCGAGGTTTTTCGCTTCATTCTCAAACCCTGGCAGCGGGAAGACCTTCTCCAAACCATCGGCGCCGCGGTGGACCGCTATCACGCGTTGCAGCGCGAAAGGAACAAACTGTCGGAGGCGCTGGCGGCAAATGAAACCTTGATCCGAGAGAATCAGATGCTCCGGCAGAGGCTCGATAATTCAAATCGACGGAAGTAACCGGCCTGCTCGGGGCCTGCCAGCGCCTACAGGAACTGCTTGCTGATGGGCCGCCATCTACGCCATAACGGCGCGCCATGATCTACCAAAAGGCGATTACTTTTAACACGTCCGGGCACCGCGACATGCACGATCTGACCCGGGACATTTCCGATATTGCCCGCGAGTCCAAGGTGCGGTCCGGCCTGGCCCAGCTTTTTAACGTGGGCAGCACCGGCGCCATCGGCACCATCGAGTTCGAGCAGGGCTTAACCAGGGATTTACCCGCCATCCTGGACAAACTTATTCCACCGAGCGACGAGTACGGTCACGAGCGGGCCTGGCAGGACGGGAATGGGCACTCCCATCTCCAGGCCACCACCCTCGGCCCTTCCCTGACCGTCCCCATCAGCGACGGACAACTGGTCCTTGGCACCTGGCAGCAGATCTTCCACCTCGAATGCGACATTAAACCGCGCCGCCGGACCGTGTTGGTGACCATCCTCGGAGAATAGGGAAGTCCAAGGCCCCGCAGCCATTCCTGCGCAAGCGCCTTTAGCCAAACCTTGCGCCGAAGCTCCCTTATTGCAGTTCTTCCGCCAATTTCAGCGCCCGCATCAGACTGGTTTCCGAACGGCGCTCGAGCTCGTTGCTCACCGTCCAGTGGTACTTCCAGATCAGATTGTCCGGTTGATGCGACGTTGGATCCACCAACAGCAAGGTCCGCTGAAAATCATCCAAAAGCTGGTCGTTGGGCAGTTTGTAGAGGTCCATGAGGAGATGGTGATAAAGCCTGGCCGCCTCGTTCGTGTAGCCCCGGGTATGGAGCAGAATAAAGGCTTCGCGCAGCTCGACGCGTTTCGATTCCTGCGCGTGCAACTGGCGAATCACCATCACGCTGCAAAACACCAACAACGCGAGAAACGCCAGGGTAAACCGATGCTGTCGTAAAAAACGCATCAACCTTTCCTACTGTCGAACGCAGCCCAATTCAAATCCAGCGTCATCGCCGATCCGGTCATCGGG
>CAZCUL010000809.1:0-6600 GCA_964501475.1 uncultured Verrucomicrobiota bacterium
ATTGTGTGATCCAACCGACCAGGAGCGGCCCGAGGAACGATGTTGCTTTTCCGGAAAAGGCATAGAGCCCGAACATCTGATTCCGCAAATGCTCCGGCGCCACCCGGGATAGATAAGAGCGGCTGGCCGATTGGACCGGTCCCACGAAAAGTCCGAGAACAACGCCGCTCACCCAAAACCAGGTTGGGGTCGGCGCAAGGAGCATCAACATTCCCGGAATCATCAATCCGATTAAAGAGAGCACAATCGTGGCCTTGGGGCCGATCAAATCGTCGATCCACGCCAGTCCGAACGCGCCCAGACCGGCCGACATATTGAGAGCTATGCCAAACCACAGAATCTCTTCGGTGGTCATGTCGAAGGTGCCGGCGGCGAAGACGCCGCCAAAGGCAAACATGGTTGCCAGCCCATCCACGTAAACCATGCGCGCGATCAGGAACTTCAGAATATGCGTGTATTGGCGGACGTGACGGATGGACTCGATCAGTTGCCGGAGCCCGTCGCGAATGGCGTCGCCCCACCGTTTGCCTGACCGCTCACTGTCGGGCGCAAAAAGGAAGAGCGGAATGGAAAAGATGGCAAACCAGACTGCAACGAGAATAAAGGTTGCCCGGACCGGTTCGGCTGCTTCCGCGTCGAGACCAAAAGGAGGTCTCTTCGGCTCGACGAAAACGAGCAGTGCGGTGAGAAGCGCCGCCAGTCCGCCGGCATATCCCAACGCCCAACCCCAGCCCGACCATCGCCCAATCTTTTGGGGAGAGGCGATGCTGGCGAGCATCGAGTTGTAAAAGATCGAGGCGTATTCGACGCCCAGGGTCCCGATCCCTACGAGTGGCAAAGCCAGCCAAATGAAAGCAGGCGCCGGCTTTACAAACCAGAGGAGTCCGGTAGCGGCTGCGCAGATGAAGGTAAAGACGGCAATCCAGCGTTTGCGCTGGCCGGTTTGATCGGCAATCGCGCCCAACAGAGGCCCGACCAGAGCCACGGCGAGCCCGGCAAGGCTCAAGGTGGTTCCCCACTGTGCGCTTCCAACGTTCTCGTTCTCCGCGACCTGGCGCGTGAAGTAAGCCGCGAAGACGAAGGTTTGAATCAAGGTGGCGAACGGGCTGTTCGCCCAATCATAAAGGGCCCAGGAAAAGAGGCCCAGCTTCGAAGACCTGATATGACTTTCGGTCGTTTGCAGATTCGGCAAACGCTATCGAGTCGCGGCGCAGAAGGGAAGCATCTCGATTGGCCGGAGCAAGTTCGGAGGGAGGTTCATCTGGGAGGAAACGGCCTGGTTCAACAAACGTGGTGCGACAAACGTAAACGCCGCGAGCCGAAGCATGGAGTTCGTTCCGCCTCAAACGCCAAATCTCCCACGTTCCGAGCAAAAGCTTTTGCAGTTACCCTTCCGCTTGCCGGCAGGGCAAAATGACAGTCGCAGGTTCGACATCCTCAAACGGCAAATCGCCCGACGGCACGACGAGAGACATTGCACAGCGCCTTCCGCCGCCCTGATCGCTCCGAGCGTTGGATTGAAATTCAGGCACTTCCGCGGCAGTCAAGGCGTGGCATACCGGCTGCATATGCTTGTTCGCTGGTTAAACAAAAACTGACAAACTTATGAAAAAGATCATTGCACTCTCTCTCTTAGCGTCGGTCGCGCTGGCTGCCCCATTGGCTGCCCAGGCGCAAAACGAAGGGCCCAGAGAGAAGAAGGAAAACAAAGAACAGGGAGCAAATTCGTTCCGTGGCAAGGTCACGTCCAAAACCGCGGATACGATTGTTGTGGACGGCAAAACCATCAAGGTCACGTCCGAAACCAAATTCTCCTCCGGAGGGAGCCTCGCGGCCATTACGGTTGGCGATCAGGTGCAGGGAGTAGCACGGAACCAGGACGGAGCGATGGTGGCCACCATGATCAAGGTCGCAGGCGTGGGAGCGCGCGATCAGACTCCGGAACGGAAGCAGGATGAGCGGCGTGAACTGCCTAAAGATCAAAAGCCATAGCTTTCTGACTGACTATTGAGTTAGTTGGGCAGAAAACAGGAGCGCCCGGCGTTTGATTGCGGGCGCTCTATTTTTTTCTCCCTCAGAAGTGCCGCTGAGCTGGCTTGCATCCCGGGTGAATTGCCGGCTGCGCTCGCTTAAAGCCCAAAGGCCTTCTGCATCTGTTGTCGCACGACGGTCAGGCGCTTCACGTCCCCTCCGCGAACTTCGGCAGTGGCCCAGCCGGTGAACTCGATTTCCTCCAGCGCCTGGCGGACTTGATCCCACGGCAGATCGTCCTCTTGACTTGTGATGTCCACGAACTTGTTGTCCGCCCGGCTGAAGCCTTTGACATCCAGTTTAACGCACCGGCGACCAAAGGCGCGAATCCAGGCGCCGGGTGGACCGTATTTCCAATGATTGCCGATGTCGTAATACATTCCCACCCACGGGCTGTTGAAACTATCCACAAACTTCACAAATCGTTCCGGGCTCTGCTCGGGCGGCGCATCATGGTCGTACATCATCCGGTTCCACACGTTCTCAATCAAAATCATCTGGCCCAATGATGCCGCGAGCGGCAGCAGCTTTTTTATCTCCTGCCGGCAGCGTTCCTCGATCTCGTCCGCCGGGCCATCATCTCCGCGGCCCACCACGATCAGAACGCCGCTGCCGCCGGCCGCATGCGATACGCGGATGCAATGCGCGATGTTTTCCCGGCCGCGGTTCCGCTCTTCTTCTTTGGCGCTGGTCAGCCGCTGCTGCCAATGGGCGTGATTGATGGCATTGTGCACAAAGACGCCTGATTCGGTCACGGCCAGGCGGGCTTCTTCGGGTGTGTACTCTCCTGCCTGGTCAAAATCCACTCCGTCGAACCCCGCTTTGGCAGCCATCTGCAAACGCTCCACCACGGGCAACTTTTTACCGTCAAGTTCCTTCGGGATCATTCCCAGCTTGCACGACAGCAAAATGCGTTTGCCTCCGGGCGGCGTCACGATTCCTGGCTGGGCAGCCTCGGCGGCGCGCAGGGTTGTGATTCCACCAACGGTGACGGCAGCCAGCGACGCGGCGCCTGTTGCTAAAAAGTGGCGGCGACTGAAAGAAGGGCGTTCGTTCTTCATAATGTTTGGCGTAGTTGAATTCTTCGGGAGTTTGCATGCATTTTCTGCGATGGCAATCCCCGGTTCATCTGTTTCGGGAGCGCAACTGGATATTGCAAACAACGCGTGGGTTGAGCAACTGGCGCCCTTCGCACCTTCTCGCTCGGCCGACCGGAAAGTCGGTAAAACATCCCGCGGCAACGCCCCAAAGGAGCGCGGCTGCCCCCCCATCTCCTCAGTTCCGCGAGTTCCGCCTTGTCCGGCAAGCCGTTTTCGGGCATTGTGCTCGAGCATCATGAAGAAGGGTGACGAGTGGTCCGCTGTTTTGGTCGTCGTGACCGGGTTGATTCTGAATCTCGGGACAAGCGCATTGGCACAGGAGAAAACCACTTATCAGGACCATGTTCTGCCCCTGATCGAGAACCACTGCGCTCGCTGCCATAATCCGGACAAAAAGAAGGGTGACCTGGATTTGACCAGTTACAATGGCCTCATGAAAGGGGGCGGTTCGGGCGCGGTCGTGATCTCAGGCGGTCCGGAGAGCAGCAAACTCTACCGCGCCATTACGCATGCGGAAGAGCCGACCATGCCGCCGAACAAACCGAAACTTCCTGAAAAGGAGCTGGCCTTCTTCCAAAAATGGATCGCGGGCGGTTTGCTCGAAACCTCGGGCAGCAAGGCCGTGGCCGCCAAGAAACCGGAAGTGGACCTGACGTTAAAACTGTCCGACGATGGCAAACCGGAAGGTCCACCGCCGATTCCGGAAGCATTGCCGATGGAACCGGTCGTGCATACCCGGCGGGAAACGGCCGTTACCGGATTGGCCGCCAGCCCGTGGGCGCCCCTGGTCGCATTGACCGGACAAAAGCAGGTGCTGCTTTACGATACCGATGCCTCCGAACTGATCGGCATCCTGCCATTCGCGGAGGGGCAGCCGGTGGATGTGCGGTTCAGCCGGAGCGGACGCCTCTTGATCATCGCGGGCGGCCGTGGAGGACGTTCGGGGAAAGTTGCCGTGTGGGACGTCGTCAAAGGCGAGCAGGTCACGACGGTGGGGAACGAATACGACTCGGTTTTAGCCGCGGATATCAGCCCGGACCAGAGCCGAATCGCGTTGGGCGGACCGGAACGACTGGTGAAGATTTACGCCACGTCCGACGGTGAATTGCGGCACAAGATCAAGAAGCACACCGACTGGGTAACCGCAGTAGCGTTCAGCCCCAATGGACAGATGCTGGCCAGCGCGGACCGCAGCGGAGGCATCAGCATTTGGGACCCGGAGTCGGGTCAGGAGATCTTTACGCTCCAGGGGCACAAGCAGGCGGCAACCGCCCTGAGCTGGCGCGCGGACTCGAAGATCCTGGCGTCGGCCAGCGAAGACGGAACGATCAAATGGTGGGAGTTGGAAAACGGTCGTCAGGCAAAGACTTGGACGGCACACAACGGGGGCGCCCTGGCGGTGACATTCGTGCGCGATGGGCGGCTCGTGTCTTGCGGGCGGGACAAACAGACCACCGCCTGGAATAATTCAGGAGACAAGTCGCGCTCGTTCGGCTTCGAGCAGCACATCGCGGTTTGCGCAACTTTTACTTACGATGCAAAGAGAGTCGTCGCGGCCAACTGGGCCGGCGATGTCGTCGTTTGGGAGGCGTCCGATGGCAGGCAAGTGGCAACGCTGGATGCCAATCCGCCCCCATTGTCGCAACAGATCGCTGCGGTTGAAAACCGGATCGACGAGTTGCAAAAGTTCATCGAAAGCGACGCCGCGGCCAACGCGGAGCGCGAGGCCGCTGCAAGGCTCGATTCCGAAACCGAGTCTGCGGCGGAGAACCTCGGGAAAGCTCAAGCCCGGCAGACCGAGAAGGAGGAGGCGGTGCGGCGCCTCAAGGAAGAAGCCGCCAAGCCCTCGCCTCCAGCGGATATCGATGCACAGTTGGCAAAAGCGCGCGGGGTTCGGGCAAAGGCCCGGGAAGCGGCAACCAGAGCGAGTGAACTCCTTGAAGCAAAGAAAAAGACGGCGCTCGATCGAGGCGCTTCGCCCCTGGATAAGGCCAAGGGCGACCTGGTTGAAGCACGGAAGCAACTTGGGCGCTTGAAGGTGGCGCAATCCTACACCGCGGTTCACGAGACCCGGGTGCGTCTGGTGGCTGACAAAAGGGAATATGCCGGCCTGCTGGCCAGCGCCCAGGCTTACGCGGAAGCCGCCCATAAGGCGGAAGAAGCCTTAAGCGCTGCGAATGACGCCTCGACGAAGACAACCTTAAAAGCGCAGATCGAGTCTGCCCGGGCAGATGCGGCGAAAGCACGGGCATCCGCCGAAAAGCTCGGCAAAGAAGTCGCCGCCGCCGAAGCACTTTTGGAAAAGTTGATGAGCCAATATCAGCAGCTCAGGACTGCGCAGATTTCCACCCGGCAGCAAGCGGACCTTTGACGGGTGGCGAGGCCAACGCCGGCGCAGCGGAATATTTCCGAGCACGGTACACGGGCTCACGCCATTTTTTGCGGTGGCCGGCTGGAAAGCCGGCGATACGGCCTTGCCGCGGTTCCAGCTACCAGGCAATTCCGCAATCTTCCCCATGATTGCTCGCACCGCCCCAAAGAGTGTCGTTCGCATGGTCGAAGTAGATGGCGGTGATGGGTCCCGAAGTCTTCTTCTGGAAATCGAGTTTGTAACCCATCCGGGCCAAATCACGCCGCACCCAGGGAGGCACATCTTCGTGCAACGTCAGCCGGCCCGGTTTTGCTTCGTGTTTTTCAAAGGAACTCCGCATCTGGTAGCTGTTGAAGTTCGCCGCTTCGCACGCTTCCTGAACAGTCATGCCAAACTCGACGACGTTGAGAAAGAACTGCAACAGGTTTTGGTCCTGGGTGTCGCCGCCCTGAACGGAAAAGCAAAGCATCGGCCGGGCCCTGCGGACCGCCAGGCCCGGTGAAAGTGTGACCCGCGGCCGTTTCCCGGGCGCAACGACATTGAACGGATTCTCCGCTTCATCCAGAACGAAGCTCTGCATGCGCTGGCTCATGCCGATCCCGGTCTCGCCCGCAATGCACGCCGGAAGCCAACCGCCGCTTGGCGTGATCGAGACGGCCCAGCCTTCCTTGTCCGCCGCCTGAATGGAAGTGGTGCCCGCGCGGAAACCAGCCTCGAAACGCGCCTCTTCCTCCTCGGTCCGCGCCTGTTCGCGCCCCGTCTTTTGGCTGCCCGGGGAATTCTTCCACTGGCGGAGCAACTGCAGAAACGGGTTCTTCCGCCCCTCGAACGGATACGGATCACCCGGGCGCGCGTCCGGATCGTTTTCCGCCCAGTCAATCAAAGCGAATCGTTCCCTGGCATAGCTCTTGGAAAGCAGGCCGCGCATGGGTTCCCTCGGTGGAAAATATGGATCGCCATAATAAAAGTCGCGGTCGGCAAAGGCCAGGTTCATCACCTGATAAAGCGTGTGGATGTAACGCGCGGTGTTGTACTCCAACCGACTCCAGTCCGCCATTTCCACCAGGTTCAACGCCTGCAACAGCACCGGTCCCTGCG
>CAZCUL010000810.1:0-8891 GCA_964501475.1 uncultured Verrucomicrobiota bacterium
GCTCCGCACTTTAGCATGCGGTAATTCCCACATTGGGAAGGCTGAGAAATGACAATCGACCTGATACCGCCGGACAGGTTGCACCTGGATGCGGCGCAAGGCTGGCTCGAACTGGGCGATCATTATGAGGCCCGCCAGGAGTTGGATCAGATTTCGCGCCGGAACCGCTTTTATCCAGACGTGCTGGAGGTGCGGTGGGAGGTGTTTGCCGCGGCCCGGCTGTGGGACCGCTGCCTTACCATTGCCCACGCGCTGGCCGAATCGGCGCCGGAACGGAGCGGCGGATGGATCAAGCTGGCGGTCTCGCTCAATGAATTGCACGACCCGGAAACTGCCTGGGAGACGCTGCTCGGGGTGGTGGACGATTTCCGGGAGAACATCAGCATTCGGTATTTGCTGGCGTGCTATGCCTGTGAGCTGGGGAACGTCTCCGAGGCGGAGGGCTGGCTCGGTGAAGCTTTTGCGTTAAGCGATGCCCCCGAGTTGAAGCAAATGGCCTGGGAGGAACCGGCGCTAAAGCCGCTGCGCCGAAAGATTGAAACAGGCCAGTTGTGCTTTCCCTGCCAGTGAAACACCTTCGCCGGAGAACGGTTTGCTTAACTTCCTTGTGGTTGGCGTCCGGCACGGTTCTGTTTGGCCAGTCCACGCCTCCGCAGGCGGAAAGTCTGGAAGCGTTTCAAGGGAAGATTCGCCAACACGTCAGCCAGGAACGTTTTGCGGCCGCGCAGTGGGGGATCAAGGTGGTTTCGCTCGACACCGGCAAAGTCCTCTGCGAGCAGAATGCTGATAAGCTGCTCAAGCCGGCCTCGAACGCCAAGCTTTACACGGGCGCGCTCGCTCTGGACCGGCTCGGCCCCGACTATCGCATCAAGACGAGCTTTTACGCGGCGAGCCGGCCGAATAAGAAGGGTGTTCTCGAGGGCGACCTGATCGTTTACGGACGCGGCGATCCATCCTTTGCGGCGCGATTTCATGACGGAGATTATTCCAAATCCATGGAGCCGCTGGTCGAAGCAATCGTCAGTGCCGGGGTAAAGCGGATCAAAGGCAGGCTGGTTGGCGACGAGAGTTTTTTTCGCGGTCCGCCCTTCGGTTCAGGTTGGACCTGGAATGATCTCCAGTACTATTACGGCGCGCAGGTATCCGCCCTGACCGTCGAGGACAACGTGCTGGACCTGGTTTTTCGGCCGGCAGCAAAGGTTGGCGAGCCTTGCTCGATCACGAAACTGCCCGAGACAGGATACCTGATTTTTTCCAACTGGACGACAACCGTCGCGCAGGATGGCCGATCCTGGATCGAGCTCTACAGGCCCATTGGAGAAAACGTCGTCTTCGCCCGGGGCCAATTGCCGATCGGCGGAAAGGAACAAAGTGAAGCAGTGGCCGTGTTTGACCCAGCAGAATGGTTTGTCGCACTTTTATCGGCGCGGCTGCAAGAGCGGGGAGTAAGGATCGGAGGGACCACCACTGTTGGCTGGTTGCAAAGACGCCATGAGCCTCTCGATCCTGAAGCGCTGACGGAATTGGCGAGCGTCGAGTCACCGCCGCTCCCTCGAGTTTTGGAGAAGATGATGAAGCCTTCGCAGAATCTCTACGCGCAACTGCTGCTCCTGCAGGTCGGGGCGAAATGGCACAGCGAAACAAACCGACATCGGACTACGGAAACCCTGGGATTACAGGAGATGAAACGTTTTCTGGCCGAGGCCGGGATTGACGAGGGAACCGTTCTTTTAGAGGAAGGATCGGGCTTGTCACGGGGCGCGTTGCTCACGCCCGCGGCCACGGTGCGGCTGCTCCAATTTATGGACCAGCATGCGTGCGCCGAGGCGTTCCGGAAGTCACTGCCGCTTGCGGGAGTGGATGGAACCTTGCGGAGCCGGTTCAAAGGGACGGCTGCGGAAGGGCACTTGCGCGCCAAGACCGGCACGTTGCGATACGTCCACGCGCTTTCGGGCTACGCGACTTCAGCGGGCGGAGAGCGGCTCGTCTTCTCGATTATGCTGAACAATTACGATGCGCCTGAAAGAACCTCCGGGCGCGGCGAAGTGGATGCGGTTGCGCTCATGCTGGTGAATTTTGCGGGCCGATCCGGCGCGGCGGAGCCCGAGCAGCCGTAAGCAGCCCTCCAACCTCCGGAAACTTGAAAGCAAGATGAGCCTGGTTGCCTTGAGTGCCATTCAATCGGGGAAGGTTTTTTGGAGTCCGGCAGCGCCGGCATATTGTCTTGAGTTTCCTCCGAAGCGGGTTTGAGATTTGGCGCATGTCTAAGCAACCGGTTCCAGCCTGGCGATTCGTCTCTCTTGACGAGACCGAAGTCGAAAGACTTCCGGGAAAAACCCACCATTGGTACAACAAGCCCGGCCTGGTCCAGGACACGAACTTGAATTTCGTCCGCGCCCATCTTCTGCCCGGTAACGCGCACGCTTTTCATTACCATCCCCGCATGGAGGAGATCCTCTACATTCTGAGCGGGCAAGCGGAGCAGTGGGTGGAAAGAGAAAAGCGGATGTTGGGCCCTGGCGACTCGGTCTATCTGCCCGCGGGGATCGTCCATGCGACCTACAACATCGGGGAGGAGACCCTGGATTTTTTGGCCATCCTTTCTCCCGCTAAAAGCGAAGGGCCGATGACCGTGGAAGTGTCCGACCAGGAACCATGGAAATCACTTCGGTAGCCGGCGGACTGCTTTTACCGAGGGCAGAACCTTCCCCGCCGGCGGCGGCGGGAAGCGACTGCAGCCCCGGTTCCGGGCCATGAGAACGCTTCACGGCTATTTGCTCAGGGAGGTATTGCTGACACTGTTGATGACGGTGGCCGTATTCACTTTTGTGCTGCTGCTGGGCAACGCATTGAAGGAGGTCCTTGCGCTTCTGGTGAATCGCCAGGTCACACTCTGGGCCGTGGTTCAGGCTTTGGTGCTCCTGATTCCCTTTGTTCTGGTTTTTGCGCTGCCTATGGGGATGTTGACCGCGACGCTGCTCGTGTTTGGGCGCTTCAGCGCGGACAACGAGTTGACGGCCGCCCGGGCTGGCGGCATCAGCCTGGTTGCGTTAGCGACGCCGGTTTTGCTTCTGGCGGCAGGCTTAAGCGGGCTGTGCGCGCTCATCAACCTTGAGGTCGCTCCGCAATGCCGAATGGCATACAAGGAACTGCTCTCCAGCATGGGTGCGGCTCGGGCGGATGCCTTGTTGCCGGAGAAGACGTTTATTCGCGATTTTCCAGGCCACATCGTGTACGCAGGCGACGTTGACGGCACCGAGCTGAAAGACATTTTGATTTACGAAATCGAAGAGGGGCGAGTCGTGCGTTATTTGCGGGCGGCGGAGGGCGCTCTGCGACTGGATCGTTCTCGAAACGTCCTCCATGTCGAGTTGCGCCAGGTCTGGCGGGTGGGCTGGAGTGAAAAGAAACTGGTGCCCGAATCCATCTTTGCCGAACGCCAGGAACTGACTTATACCAACCTGGTCGAAGAGACTCAGTCGAAGCTCAAGATCAACGACATGACCTTTAACCAGCTCCGTGCTGAGCTGGCTGAATTGGAAGCAAGCGTGCATTCGTTCGAACCCCCTCCCGACGTGCCTCGCGAAGATCTTCATTTGGTCATTGAGCAACTGCAAACCTCGCTGGATGAGCTGACCATCCCCGTGAAAGTGCAGATCCATCGGCAGGTGGCCTTCTCCTTTGCCTGCATCGGTTTTACCCTGGTGGGGATTCCGCTCGGGATCAGGGCGCATCGGCGGGAAACCACTTTTGGGATCGCGGTGGCGCTGGTTCTGGTGCTGCTCTATTACAGCTTTTTCATTCTCGGACACATTTTGGAAACCCGGCCGGGATGGTTTCCGCATCTGATTCTGTGGGTCCCCAATTTCCTCTTTCAGGCCATTGGAATGGTCCTCCTTTGGCGGGCGAACCGAGGCGTCTAGACGTCTTCTTCCTGGCTTTGAAAGCGGCCTTTGCCTAGAATGGCCAGGCGAGACGGGAAAACGCTTGGTCAGACCGGGCTTGCTTCTTATATTCCGACGGCATGATCCATGTTGGGATTGGTTACGACGTGCATGCTCTTGTCGAGGGTCGAAAGCTGATCCTGGGCGGAGTCGAGATTCCGCATGAGAAGGGGCTTGAGGGCCATTCAGACGCCGACGCGCTGATGCACGCGGTTTGCGATGCGGTTTTGGGGGCTCTGGGGGAGGCGGACATTGGTCATTTTTTTCCGAACACGGACCCGCGCTGGCAAAACGCTCCGAGCCGGGTTTTCCTCGAGGAAGCTTCCCGCCAGGTCAAATCCCACGAAGGAAGGATCATCAATGTGGACGCTACTGTCATTGCCGAGGAGCCGAAGATCGCGCCCCATGTCCGCGCCATGAGGACAAACATCGCCAAGGCTCTGGGGATTGGCATCGGTAAGGTTGGCTTGAAAGCGTCCACGAACGAGGGACTGGGTTTTATCGGGCGCGGCGAAGGTATAGCGGCCATGGCTGTGGCGGGCGTCGATCTGCCCGAGCGCGGGAGTTGAGGAGGTTTCGAGGCAATGGGTTATAAGGCTGAGATATCCTGGACGCGACGCGATAAAGAAGGGCAAAAGGTTCAAATCTACGCGCACCATGTAGGAAAGCAGTGGCGCTTTTACATCCGGGAACGGCGGTATGATCGCTGGGAGCCGATGGAGCAGCCGCCGCTGGAAGACTGGGTTGCGTTATTGGATGGCGTTCGCCGTCGGGTTGGCAGGCGCTTGCTGCGGCCGGAAGAGATTTCGCGAGTGGAGAAGACGATTTCGGAGCTTTTTCCGGAGTCGAACATTGGATGAAGCGCTCCCCCTTGATCCTGATTTCGGGCAGCGTCCAGAACGAAGGGCCCGACATTAAGGACACCTATGCCGCGTTGGCGCTGAACTACCCTTCTGCCATGCTGGCCGGCGGCGGCTTGCCCTGGTTCCTTCCCTGCCTGCCTGAGGCAGATTATGTGTCCGAATCGGTCCGACGCTGCGATGGCATTATTCTGACCGGTGGGGACGATATTAATCCCATCTTTCACCGGAAAGGAATTCCCCGGTCATTGGCAAATACCATCCGGCCGGCCGCGCCGGGGCGGGATCTTTTCGATCTGATGTTGGTGGACGAAGCCTTCCGACAAGCCAAGCCACTTCTGGCGATTTGCCGGGGCCATCAGCTCCTGAACGTCGCTTTGGGCGGGACATTGATTATCGATATCCCCATCGAAGTGAAAAGGGGGTTGAATCACCGGCCTTTGAACGGAAAGAACGAGCTGGTTCATGAGATCGGGATCGAGCCGCGGTCTGGCCTGGCGAGAATTGTGGCTGCCACACGCATGGCTGTGAACAGCTCTCACCACCAGGCGGTTGATCGGGTGGCGCCGCTCCTCCAGGTTGTTGCCCGAAGTCCGGACGGTATCATCGAGGCCCTTGAAGTGAAACCCAGGCATACCCATGCCATTCCCTACATGCTCTCTGTGCAGTTTCATCCCGAACGAATGGTTCATTCGGAGCCGGAGCATTTGGCCATCTTTATTGATTTTACCCGGGCGTGCATGGCAAGCCTCGCCAGGGGCGGTAAAACCCCTCGCTGCAAGGCGCTTTAAGCGTTACGCCTTGTCCGAACCTCCTTCGAACGCGGCTGGTTTGAATCAGCCGCCGGACCCCTGCCCATGGCGGAGATGGCCTGCCGGATTTGACCGCTTTCGGTTCGGTATCACTTTTGCTCCCATTCAAGGCATGTACGGCCAGAATCGATGCACGGTAATCGAAGAGCCGTCATCAGGAAAGAGATCGGTGTTACCGGCAAGAAGGCATGTCCCGTTCTGGGTCGGCGGACGCCGGGGGACCGGGGCGGAAAATCGGCGGGCGGACTGAGGTTCCCCAAAGAGGGCGCGAGCCAAAAATATGAAACCAAGAATCATGATTGTAGATGACGAGGCGGACTTTCGATCCGCCTTGGCGATGAGCTTTGAAGCCCACAACTTTGTGGTGCAGCAAACCGGCGACGCAGGCACGCTCAAAGAGTCCTTTTCAGGGCCGGCCCCCGACGTGATCCTGATGGATCTTAAACTGTCCAAACAGGATGAGGGCATCTTCGAGGGGTTGGACCTGTTGCCGCTCGTAAAAAAGAACTGGCCCGAAACAGAAGTGATTGTTTTGACCGGTCATCCCACCCTCGATGCGGCGGTTGAGGCAACCAAACGAGGCGCGTTTCATTTCCAGAAAAAACCGCACGACGACGGCCTCTATAATCTGGTGAAGCGTGCGGTGGAGTTCAAGGAAGCCAGCAGCAAGGTGCGCGAGGAATTGATTGAGAACCGGGGCGTGTTTCAGAGCGCGGCCATGAAGGCGGTCGTCCGCACAATCGAGCGCGTGGCTCCCAGCGACGTTTCCGTGCTCATTACGGGCGAAAGCGGCACTGGGAAGGAAGTGGTGGCCGACCTCATTCATGCGCTCAGCCCGAGAAAGAAAGGACCCTTTGTCAAAGTCAATTGCGCCGCTCTCCCGCGGGAATTGATCGAAAGCGAATTGTTCGGCTCGGTCAAAGGCGCCTTCACCGGCGCTCAGGCGGACCGGGAGGGCCTGTTCCGGCAGGCCGAAGGCGGAACCCTTCTTCTGGACGAACTCTCGGAAATGCCCGTCGATACCCAGAGCAAGCTGTTGCGAGTATTGCAGGAAAAGGAAGTTCGCCCGGTGGGCGGGCGCAACAGCTACAAAACGGATTGCCGGATCATCGCCGCCACCAACCGCCAGGTGGACCAAGCCCTCAAAGAAGGAAAGCTGCGCGAGGATCTGTATTATCGAATCAGCGCCATTTCGGTGGCTTTGCCGCCACTGCGCGACCGGCGCGATGAAGTCCTGCTATTGGCCAACGCATTTTTGAAACGTTTCGCGGCGCAGGCGGACCGTTCCATTCAGGGCTTTACGCAGGCTGCCGCCGAATTGCTGCGCAAATGCGATTGGCCGGGAAACGTGCGCCAGTTGCAGAACGAAGTGCAGCGCGCCGTGCTGATGTGCGACGGGAGCATGGTGGATGTGCAGGATCTTTCCATCAACAACACGGTCGTCGGCAGCGAAGCCGATGATGAGAATCTGACGCTAATGGAGGCTATGGAGCGCAATAAGATCGTCGAGGTTCTTAACGAAACCCGAGGCAACAAACTGGAAACCGCGCGGCGGCTGGGCATCGGCCGGCAGACGCTCTATAATAAAATCAAGGCTTACGCCATCAACATTTGATCCGATTGCTGTCGTGGTGTTGTTGGAGCGGCGCTCCGTTCAGGAGCGCCGCTTTTTCTTTGCCCGCACGGAAGAGAAGAAGCTGCCCGAAGGACGGAAGGGAGGCACCGAGGTTCAGGGTGCGGCCAAGGGTCTGGAGATGACACCGAAGCCCACCCAAAGGGGGCAAGAGGTAGCGGTCAGTAATCGACCCGAACCCTATAGAAGCGGCCCGAAGTGCTGGTCGCCGTATCGGTGACCGTCATCCGCTCTCCGGTTCCGCTGACCGTAGTCAATGTTGTCCAGACCGGTGGGATGCTCGTGGAATATTCGACGCGATTTGGACGACCGCCAATACTGTCCCAGCTTATTTCCCAGCCGCCCTCGATACGTCGCACGTTTACCCTGAGCAGAGTGATATCCACGTAAATTAAATCCGAGATTCGAGGGTGTCCCGGACCGAAGTAAAAAACCGGGAGTTCCTTGAATACCTCCCCAAACCCCGGGTCGGCCGTGTAATTGCGCATATCGATGATCCCCGAGTTGTAACGCAGGCTGTTGAAGTAATTCAGAACGTTTGTTCCGCGCACCACCCGTCCAAAAACGGTGAAGCCTCCATCGACCCCGTCCAGAGAAGTATTGTCTGCCAGGTTAAAGAAGAATTGGGAGGTAGCTGAATTGGTCACACCGGGCGAGCGCGCCATGGCCACCGTGCCGTAGGTATTGCTCAGGCGCGGGCCGACGCCGAACTCGTTCACGATGGGAGGGAAATTCGGCCAGATATAAACATCGGTGGGCTGCAGCAGGCTCGTCAAAGAGGTTTCCAGCGTCACGTATTCCCCGCCTTGCAGGACAAAGTTTGGGACGCAACGGTGCAGGAACACGTTTTGATAATAGCCGCTGCGCAGATAACGAAGGAAATTGCGAACCGTCTCCGGCTTTTGCTGGTCAAAGAGATCGACTTCAATCGTCCCCACAACGGTACGAAACTGGACCAGGGTCCCGCCCGGCGCTAGAGGAGCCTGCGCGAGCGCCAGCAGCAATAAAGCAAAGCAAAAGAACCTCCCGCCGAACCGAAACGTCTGATTGGGCATGGGTAATCTAATACCTCATCCAATGAATTCTTCAAGCTTCGTTCGGACCAATCCATTGTTCGCCACGATGCGGTAGGCATATTGGCCCTCGACCGGCTGGCGCCAGAATTCGCCTCCCGCGCACTCCACAATGAGCCCGGCGGCCGCAATGTCCCAGAGGCGCAGACCCAGTTCGATATAGGCATCCATCCGCCCGGCCGCCACATACGCGATTCCGAGCGCCGCCGCGCCCATCATCCGCATCTTGCGGACGCGCCGAACGAGCTGGTTGAAAGCCGGCAGCATGGTCTCCAGACTGTGCTTGTCCTTGGCAAAACCGAGCGAAATGATCATTTCGCTCAAATCCTTCCGGCCGCTCACGCGAATGGCACGCCCGTTCAACTTTGCGGCCTGACCCCGCACCGCCGTAAAAAGTTCGTCGCAGAACGGGTCATAGACCACGCCCACCAGTGTTTCGTAACCGTCGCCAAACCCGGCCGCACGGTCTCCCTCGCGGGATTGCAATGCAATCGAGACGCAGGCGTGCGGGATCCCGTAGGTAAAGTTCACAGTGCCATCGATCGGGTCCACCACCCAACGCCAGGGAG
>CAZCUL010000811.1:0-6123 GCA_964501475.1 uncultured Verrucomicrobiota bacterium
GCCGCGCAGCGTCCTCTTCCGGGTGGACATCGAAGATCGAAGCGAGCCGGGCAACAGCCATGCCGGCGGCAGCACACCTCCGCACGACCGTTATCGCATTCGGATTTGGATTCTGACGCCGGCCGAACTGGCTCGGCTCAACGACCCGAGCGACCGCTTATTCGACTTCCGCCGTGCCATCGCCTGCACGCCGGGATCGACATCGACAACGGACGGCGCGGATGTGTCCAACGGAACAGCGGCATTTGGCGTGCGGGCACCGGACATCGACGACGGCGGCGAGATGAATCATGGCAATCACCAGATTCATCCCATGATCAAGGATTGCCCGTAAAACAAGGCGATCAAGCACGCCCTTGGCAGACACAGGCGGGAGCTTCGGCTACCGCCTGTTTTGCTTTGCCGCGGGGCTTCCAAAGCCGCCGGGCCGGCACCTCTGTCAAATCCTTTTCCAGCCTGTAAACTTTCCGCCCATTGAGATCCATTCAACCCGGTCAGTAGTCGTCGCAGGGCGACCTAAGTTGTTGGTACCAAGAATTAAGCGGCGTTGGCATCCCGGTAGCTATGCCGCTTCCGATGTTTGGCAAAAAACGCGGTATCACCTGGTATGGACCCGGCATGCACCGGCCGGCCCCTGATCGGATTGGTTTCAATCACCGTGATGAACTGGATGGGCACTTAATGCAGGCGACGGAGAGCCGCTTTCCCGGGAATCGCGAATGAGCGGCTCGGTTGTTTTCGGTCAAGCCACATCAGCCGATCGGTTGAGCGGTCGCCGCTTTATCTGCGCCCGCGCCGCGGCGCTTCTGGTTCTACTTTTCGCATCGACATTGCTTGAGGCCCAAGGAAGCGCTCCTCGAATCAACAGCATCGCTCGTGGCAATGGCAAAGTGGTGATTCGCTGGCAGGGCGGCTCGGCGCCTTACCAGTTGCAAATGCGGACGAGCCTGTCTGCGCCGTGGCAGGACGTCGGCGCAGCAGTATCCGGTCTGGAGGTGACAAATACGATGAGCAGCCAGGTGGCGTTCTATCGGGTCAAGTGCGGTTCGAATCCCGCGCCCGGTCCGGTCCAACTCGCCGGTTTTCTTCCCGCTCTGGGAACCCCGCGGGATGCGCAAGTGGTCGGGAACGTGGCCTATGTTGCCAGTGAAGAGTTTGGTTTGGCCACGGTGGACGTGAGCGATCCCCGTTCCCCGAGAGTTTTGGGCGCTTCCAACAAACCGTTTTACGGCAACTCGCTCACCGTTTCGGGAAATAGAGCGTATGTGACGGGATCGCGCACTTTTTATGAGAGCAACGGCGTGATGCGTTCGGTGGCGGTATTTCACGTGATGGACGTGAGCAACCCGGCCGCGCCGACAGTTCTGGGCACGATTGAAAGCGCGAGCAGCACCTTTGGGGGAGTGGCAGCCGCCGGGAATTACGTCTATTTGGCAGCCGGCTCTGCCGGTTTGAGAGTGGTTAACGTGAGCAATCCTGCGCAGCCGGTCTTTGCCGGAACAGGGTTTGACACACCCGGCAATGCAGGCGGGGTGCAAGTGGCGGGCAATTTTGCTTATGTAGCGGACGGTTCGCGTGGGTTGCGGATTCTGAATGTGAGCAACCCTCTCGCGCCGACGGAAGCCGGATTTTATGACACGCCTGGAAACGCCAAGGGGGTTGCGGTAGCCGGAACGGTGGCCTATGTGGCGGATGTGAACGCGCTGCGGGTGGTGAATGTCCTGAACCCGGCCGCCCCGGTTTTGGCAGGTTCCCTGTCCATGGGTGCGATGGCCGTGACCGTGCAGAACAACGTGTGCTACGTGGCCACTTCCGCCGGCGGAATGAAGGTCGTGGACGTCGCCACGGCGGCGGCGCCGGTCCAGTTGGCCGAGTTGCCTCCCTCCGGTGCCTTTGGCGCCGTGACCCTGGGGGTGTGCGTCTCCGGATCGTTTGCCTACCTGGCCAATGGCGCCGGAGGCCTGGCTATTGCCAACGTCAGCATCCCGGCTTTGCCGGCTCCTTATGGAAATCAGATGGAATGGTTTGAGGCGTTTAAGATGGGGGCGCGGCCGGGGCTGGCGGTGCTCAGCGGCGCGCAGCATTTAAGTGACGGCACGCTCGTGAGCGGGCTGCGGATCATCGACACTTCCGATCCTGCCAAGCCGCGGATGGTCGGGAAAATCGACGATGCCGCCATGGGGTTGGGCGGCGTGGAGATCTCCGGGAATTACGCATTCGTCGCAGCAGGTTTGGCCGGTGTGAAGGTGGTTGATATCAGCAGCCCGGGCGCCCCGAGGGTGGTGGGGAGCGGATATGACACACCGGGCAATGCGCAAGGGATCAGGATCGCGGGAAACTTCGCCTATGTCGCCGATGGTTCGCAGGGATTGCGCATACTGAACATCAGCAATCCGCTGGCACCGACCAGTGCCGGATGGGTGGACACGCCGGGCAACGCGTTTGAAGTAGCGGTGGCCGGAAATATGGCTTACGTGGCCGACGTGAATTCGCTCCAGCTAATTGACGTGAACAACGCCGCCAATCCCTCCATTCGCGGTTCCTTTCCTGTAAGCGCCATGGGGGTCGCCGTTCAGAACAACATCGCCTTCGTGGCAGCTTCACGAAGCGGGTTGGTGGCGGTGAATGTGAGCAACCCGGGAAGCCCTGTGCAATTGGGGAGCATCGCTCCGACCGGCGGCGCCAGTGGCAGCACCATGGCGGTCTCGGTGTCCGGCTCGATGGCCTATCTCGCCAATGGTAATGGCGGGTTCGCCCGCGTGAACATTTCGAATCCGGCCGCGCCTCTTTTGACCGATGCCGTGCTTCCTTTGGGAGTTTGTCAAAGTGTGGTCTTCGACGGCTCGTGGGCCTGTCTCACTGACACGCTAGGCGGGATTCTAACGATTCGCCTGGATCAATAAAGCCACCGCCGCTCCCCGCCGCATTTTCTCACTTCTCGGGCGATAGCTGCCTCTTCACGCTCGTTCCCTTCCGCGCGATTTCGGCGGGATTTTGCTGACGAAATGCACGAACGCATTTCTCGGGCTCGAGCTGCGTTGTCCCAAACTGCGCTCCACTCGAGGGTTAAGGATGTTTCGGCAACGAGGCCCGGGCACTGCATTTCGCACTCCCGCACCGTGAAATTTTCACGGAAATATTGTATTGCCAATTTCCATTCGCGATGTCTCTCCTCTTTCCCGGGACTGTTGATCGAATTTTGGGAAAATCAGAAGTGGGAAATCAGAAGGGCACATCCTAGGAACCGAGGAAATGATTGTTGTATCCGAAACCAGGCTGAAGGGGCGTGACCATATGCATGCATGGGAGGCGCGCCGGATAAATTCTCGCAACGCGAACCGAAAATGGATTGCACTCGGTGCAATGGGTCTGGCGGCCATCCTCCTTTTCGCAACGCCGCCACTTTCCGGTGCTCAGCTCTCCAACTTTTTTGGAGGAACGATCTCACTGGACGGGGATATCAGCGATTTCTTCGACGCTGCCGGCAACCAACTCCCCGGCGTCTGTGTGCAACAGGACCCGGCGGGATCCATTCCCGGCGTGCCCAACACCGCCGGGCTCGGGGAATCGCCGAGCTCACCCAATTCAGTGCAAGGCCTGGCTGTGTTTCATCCGTCGGGTTTCAACCAGCGGCGGATCATGACCGCTTACAATCCGAACGCCAATGGCGGCACTTACTTCATTGGCATCGATCTCCCTGGCGGCATTGGCAGCGTGTCGAATCCGGCGTTCAGCAATGACTACGGCGGTGTCCTCATTCGGGGCCAGGTCCGGCCCTTCGACGCGGATGGCAACGGCGAGCCCGACTCGATTGGGCGCGATGGGGCCATGAATCCCGTGCCCCGCTGCACCAATGCCATTTCGGCGACCATTCTGGATATCTGGACCTGCCAGAACGAATCGTTTGGCGCCACCGATGATCCGCGGAGCGGGAATGGCGGGAGTGATTTTACGGCAAGGGAGTTTTACGACGTGACCGTGTTCTTTGCCGATGGCAACCAGGTGGCTCTCAGTTATCAGATCAACACTGCCACGCCAATCGGCCAGGCGACGCTCGTGTTTACGAACAGCCCCGGTAAGACCTTCGGTGTCCTGGTCAGCCCTCACAGCGGAGCGGGCGTCTATGACGTCGAAATTGCCGTGACCAACGTCAATGCCAACGTGAGCGAATGCGGGCGTCTCGTTCAGACTGTGGGCGTCAACTCCGGATCGAATCGCGATGGGTCTGGCCAAGGGGAAGATTTCAATCTGCTGCAATGCCGCTACGAAGCGCCCACCGGACTCGAGGTTTTCAAATTCTGTCCCCAGGAGCCGGCCGGACCGGGTCAGGCCATTACCTTCACCGGCTTTCTCACCAATTCCGGCCTGATCACAATTAGCAACATCACGGTCCTGAACGACCGCCCGGCAGCGAACACCGTGGTTACGAACTTTGCTTCACTCGCTCCGGGCGCGGTCGCCGGCTTCTCGGGCAGTTACCTGGTTCCGCCCGATTATTGCCAATCAAACATCACCGACACCATCACTGTAGTTGCCACCAACGCCTGCGGGACCAACATCATGGCCATGGCCACGGCCGCCTGCCCGGTTGTGACCCACCCGCGCATCGTCGTCACCAAGGTCTGTCCGCCCAATCCAGTGCCGGTCGGTGGCACTTTGGTGTTCAGCGGCGTGGTGAGCAATGCCGGCGATGTGACGCTGACAAATGTTGTGGTGGTGAACGATCAGCCGGCGCTGAATACCCCTGTCTTTAGCATGGCCTCCCTGGCTCCCGGCCAGGCTGCGCCATTCAGCGGCAGCTACACTGTCCCCACCAATGCCTGCGATCCCTTTCTCGCCGATACGCTCACCGCCACTGCGACCAGCGTTTGCGGCACGAACGTTATGGACATGGTTACCGCGTTCTGCGCTGTAATGAACACGCCGGGCATTACGGTGGTGAAGGTGTGTTCACAAAGCCCGGCTCCGATTGGGGGCGCCATTACCTTTACGGGCTCAGTCAGCAACTCGGGCAATATCACCCTGACCAACGTGGTGGTGGTGAACAATCAGCCCGCGCTGAATACACCGGTCTTCAGCATTCCTTCACTTGTCCCCGGCCAGTCCGCGAACTTTGCCGGCAGTTACCCCGTCCCGGCGGATTACTGCGATCCGTTCATCAGCGATACGCTCACGGCCACGGCTACGAGCATCTGCGGCACGAACGTTTTCGGCACGGCTACGGCGTTGTGTCCGGTGACGAATTCGCCAAACATTACAGTGCTGAAGGTTTGCTCGACCAATCCGGCGCCGGTTGGGGGCACGATCTCCTTCAGTGGCAGCGTCAGCAACTCGGGCAATATCACGCTGACCAATGTGGTGGTGGTCAACAGCCGGCCCGCACCCAATACGCCGGTCTTCAGCATTGCTCTGCTCGCGCCGGGTCAAACCACGAACTTCAGCGGCAATTATGCGATCCCGCTGGACTTCTGCGATCCGTTCATCAGCGACACGTTGACCGCCACGGCCACGAGCGTCTGCGGCACAAATGTTTTCGACACAGATACGGCGATGTGTCCGATCACGAATTCGCCAAACATTACGGTGCTGAAGGTTTGCTCGACCAATCCGGCGCCGGTTGGGGGCACGATCTCCTTCAGTGGCAGCGTCAGCAACTCGGGCAATATCACACTGACCAACGTGGTGGTGGTGAACAACCAACCGGTGGCGAACACGCCGGTCTTCAGCATCGACGCCCTTGCACCGGGCCAGGCGGTGGGCTTTGTCGGAAGCTATGCGGTGCCAACGGACTTCTGCGATCCATTCATTGCTGACACCTTGACCGCCACGGCCAGGAGCATTTGCGGCACGAATGTTTTTGACATCGAGACTGCGCTCTGTCCGGTCACGAATTCGCCGAGCATTACGGTCTTCAAGTTCTGTTCGCCGAACCCGACGCCAATCGGGGGCACCATTGACTTCAGCGGTACGGTCAGCAACTCCGGGAACATCACGCTGACGAACGTGGTGGTGGTGAACGATCAGCCGGCGGCGAACACGCCTGTGTTCAGCATAGGGGCGCTGGCGCCGGGAGAGTCTGCGGGGTTTGCCGGCAGTTACGTGGTTCCGACGAACGCCTGCGGG
>CAZCUL010000812.1:0-4181 GCA_964501475.1 uncultured Verrucomicrobiota bacterium
TCTTGAGAATGTCCCGGGCAAAATCCTCGTAATTCGGGATTCCGACCTTCTTCATCAGCGTCGGGTTTGTGGTCATGCCCTGGATCAACGGGTTCTCGTAGAGGTTGATCATGCCGGCGCGGTCCGCGCCGTCGGCGAAGAGTTTGACCTTAAGCTCGGTGAGCGGATTCTGCATGCAATCAAAGCTTAGCACGGCAAATGCCGCGTTCAAAGCGGGCTTTTCCTTGCGGTATCCAAAATGATGCGAGCCGCTTCCTCAAGATTGCGAACCCGAAAGCCGGGTTGCCGTCGGAGCGGCTCGTCGTAGAGGGCCTCAATGAAAATTGTTTGGCACCCGGCCGCGTGCCCGCAATCGATATCCCGCCAGCGATCTCCGACCATGAAACTGCGAGCGAGGTCGATCTGCAGATCGCGCGCAGCCCGAAGCAACATGCCCGGACGCGGCTTGCGGAATTCGTCGGGCGGCTCTTCCTTGCCCGAGGCGTAGGAGACTTCCACACGGTCAATGGGCAGCAGCCGGCACATGCGCGCGTGAATGGCTTCAACCGTCTCCCGTGGAATCGTGCCGCGGCCGACATCCGGCTGGTTCGTCACCACGACCAACAAATACCCGGCCTCCTTCAGTTGGCGGCAGGCTTCCTCTACTCGAGGCAGCAACTCGAATTCATCGACGTTCCGTGGCGGGTATGGCTTGCCGCCTTCCACCCGGCAACGATTGATCACTCCGTCGCGATCCAGGAATACGGCGCGCTGGGACATGAGCGTTACCCGGGACAATCCAGCTCCTGCCTCCTCTCCCCATCCCTCTCCTCCATTCCGAATGGAGGAGAGGGTGCCCGACGGGCGGGAGAGGAGGAGCCCGCTTCATAGGAGCAAAGGGCGCAAGAATTTCGAGGGTTTCTCTCTCGGATCAGTTGCGATGCGGTGGACAAGGGGCGCATCTGAACACTGCCACCGCGCTGCTTATCTCCCTCTCCCCGCGAGGGACGATCGGGGAGAGGGCCGGGGGAGAGGGGAAACCAGCCCGCTGCGGAAAAGACGGAGAATCGGCCTTCCGAACATTGGTGGCAGTGTCGAGATGCGCCTGTGGACAAGCGTAGCGGGAAACAGAAACAGGCCACTGGCCGGCTCCGCTCTGCCGGGCTTAGCGTGTGCTTTCCCATTTTGTCCGGTGTTGCTTGAGTTTTGGGTGCGAGACCAACAAATGCCAAATCACCGCCTGAAAGGCCTCCGAGTGAGGGGTGACATGATCGGCATTGACTGTGGGCACAATCACACACGCGTCTGCTTCCCTGCCCGTGTAACCTCCGTCCCGGCCCACCACTCCCATGACCGACGCTCCAGTCTCTTTGGCAAATTCAATGGCCGAGACGAGATTGGGGCTGACATTTTTCTCGAGGTTGCCTCCGCCGACTGAAAAGATGAGCAACCCGTCCTTGGCCGTGAGCCGGCTGCCTTTAAGCCACTCGATGAAGACGCTGGCCCATCCTTCGTCGTTGGTGCGGGCCGTCAGTTCCGAAACGTTGTCCGTGGGCGCATAACATTCAAACCCGCAAATCTTCCGAAAGTCATTGACCGCGTGAGAAGCATTGGCCGCGCTGCCACCCACGCCCAGAATAAAAAGGCGACCTCCACGCTCGCGCACGGCGGCAAGCTCCGTCGCCAGCCTTTCGATGGCTTCCGCGTCAAGCTTTGCGGTAACCGCCTGAACTTCTTCGATGTATTGGCGCGCGAAACTCATAGCGTCTGCGCCGGATCAAACACGCATCGGAGCCGGATTTGAAGCGGAAATGCGCCGCCTCTTCCTCGGCCCCACGTCCTGGCTGGCAGATAAATCGATCAGAGCCTCCTGAACCGCTGCTGCCGATCCTGAACTTTGTTGAACTTCGCGGCCCGGATTTGGCTCGCCAAGTGCCTGCCCCAATGCCAACTTAATCGTTGCAATGAGCAATCAGCAATTCATCGAGCGGACTCTCAAGGCGGCGGCGCAACGCCGGCGTCTGGTCGATCTGTGGCGCGCGTTCTGGTGGGGGGTATTGGCCGGCGGCGCGGTTTGGCTGGTGGTTGCCGGAATCTACAAGCTGTTTCCATTACCGCCCATGACCGTGGTCGTGGCCGGCATGGCGGCCGGCTTGACGCTGGTTGCCTTCTTGATCGCGGCGCTTTGCCGTCGAAGTTCCCTTTTGGAAACGGCCCGTTGGGTGGATGAACGGCAGCATCTCGAGGAGCGGCTGAGCACTGCTTTGGAACTTTCCCACGACTCCCGCACCCAGCCATGGAAGGAGCTTGTCCTGGCGGACGCCGCCCAACACGCGAAAGCGGTCAAACCCGATTCTCTGGCGGCATTTCGTTTTCCGGTGGTGGGGCGATGGGCCGTCCTGGTCCTGGTCCTGGGAGTGACCCTTGGTTTTGTGCCTGAATACCGCACGCAAGCCTACGTTCAGCGGCAACAGGAAATCGACCAGATTCGCCAGACCGGGAAGCAACTGGTGGAATTAACCCGGCGCAGTCTGGAGCATCGTCCTCCCGCCCTGGAGACGACGCACTCCGCCATGGAAGCCGTCCTCGAGACCGGGGACCAGCTTGCCAAACATTCTTTGACGAGGAGCGAAGCGTTGCGCGAATTGAGCAAACTGACGGACCGCCTGAGCGAGCAGACCGAGCAGCTTCGCGACAACCCGGCTTTGCGCCGAATGGAACAAGCGGCGCGCGATCCCGAACGAAGTCAGATGCCTTCCCCCGCGGAGTTACAAAGGCAGATGGAAGCGCTCCAGGAACAACTGGGCGAGACTTCCAAAGACCCGGCCAAGCTGGACCGGTTGCAGAGGCAACTCGATGAGGTTCGGAAAGCGGCTTCTGAATTGGCCAAAGGCAGCGCTTCCGAGCAGTCACGGGAACAGATGGCGCAGGCGATGGAAGGCCTGGCGCAGCAGGCGCGCGAATTGGGCGCGTCGGTACCAGGGCTCGAGGAAGCCATTGCCGCGCTGCGCGCCGATCAGAGCGATCTCTTTTTAAAGAATCTCGATCTCGCCCTGGCCGACCTCGAGAAGATGAAGCAAATGGCCCAGGCGATGCAGCAGCTCGAGCAGCAGCTCGCGAAACTGGGAAAAGACCTGGCCGAGCAGTTGGAAAAGGGCCAGGCGCAAGCCGCTCAAAGCACGCTGCGGGAAATGATCAAGCAATTGGAATCGTCCGACCTTTCAACCGAAGAGAAGCAGAAAATCGTGGAGGAAGTGTCGAAAGCCATCCAACCGGCGGGCGAATACGGAAAGGTGGCCCAATACCTGAAGCAGGCGACTGCGCAAATGAAACAAGGCGACAATCCAGGCGCGGCCCAGTCGCTGGCGGATGCGGCGAAGGAACTGGACAGGCTGATGCAGCAAATGGCGGATTCACAGGCGTTGCAGGATGCGCTGGAAGCTTTGCAGAAGGCTCAGATGGCCATCGCCATGGGCAAGAACTGGGACCAGCTTCAGGGCGCTTGCGCTGCCTGCCAGGGCGCCGGCTGTGGCAGGTGCCAGGGAGGTCCGGGCGGCAAACCCGGTTATGGCGTGGGGACCTGGGCGGACGAAGGCGGCGGCTGGACCTACTTCGAAAAGAGCGATGAAGCGGTGGACAATTCGGGCGTGGAGCGGCCGGATCTGGACCCGCGTGGACTGAGCGACCGTCCGGATAATTTGAATCCGAACCTGACGCCCACGAAATTGCGCGGCCAGCTTTCGCCCGGCAGCTCCATGCCGAGCATCACACTCAAAGGGGTCAGCATTAAAGGGCAAAGCAAGGTCGCCTTCGAGGAGGCGGCCGCGGCCGCGCAAAGCGACGCTCAAAGCGCCTTGAACCAGGACCTGGTGCCCAAACCCTACCAGAACTCGGTTCGCGACTACTTCGACGACATCAAGAAGTAGGACCTGGCAATCGGCAGCCATTTTGGAAGTGGCCGCCAAACCGCGGCGGCGGGCGACTGGCAGTGGGCGGTCCGTTCCGCGCGACCGCGGCAAAATTTATGTTCTTCCGGGGCCGTTTTTGGCTAAATTCCTTCCATGAGCACCGAAGCGAAGATTCAGAACTTTCGTCAGACCTGGGAACAGCTCCGCGCCGAGATCGGCAAGGTCATGGTCGGCCACACCGAGATTGTGGACGGGACCCTGACTGCCATCTTTGCCGGCGGCCACGTCCTGCTG
>CAZCUL010000813.1:0-10234 GCA_964501475.1 uncultured Verrucomicrobiota bacterium
CACCCACATCCGCACGTGCTGTTTGTCCGCGCCAATCCGCTGGAGGGGCTTCCAATGCGTGAGGCGCCGAGAGCAGAAGTGCACCGGCGGATTGCCCATTCCGGTCTGTTGCAATTTATCGAGTTCGCGTACCCGCTCGACGGTCAATTCCGCGAGGGCGATCTCGCTGTCGATTTGCAAGCCGGGCTGGAGATGTTCCGGTTTGAGAATGCGGCGCGCGACATTGTTGATCAGGATGCGGAAGGCATCCACCTTGTCCGGCAGGATGGAAAGGCCCGCGGCCATGGCGTGGCCGCCGTGGCGCACCAGCAACTCCTTGCACTCGCGCAGCGCGGCGGCGATGTCGAAACCGGCGATGCTGCGGCCCGACCCGCGCCATTCCAGGTTGTCGCCGCCCAAAATGATGGTGGGCCGGTAAAATTCCTGCAGGACACGGGAAGCCACAATGCCGACGACGCCAATATGCCAAAGCAACTGCCCCTCCACGATCACGTAGTCCGTCTCCGGATTGAATCGCGCGCGAATGGCTCCAATGACTTCGTTGGCGATACCGCGCTCGATGGCCTGGCGCTCGCGATTCTGGGCGTCGAGACGCTGCGCCAGCGGTTCGACGGTCGCCAGATCCGTCGCGAGTAGCAGTTCAAGGGCATCGAGCGCATTTTCGACGCGGCCGGCGGCATTGAGGCGCGGCGCAAGTTGAAAGCCGACTTCATAGCCTGTAATCGGCCTGGTAATGCCGGCAACTTTCTTTAAAGCCAGCAAACCCGGCCGGTCGGTCTGGTTCAAGCGCGCCAGACCGCGCGTCACAAGGATTCGATTCTCCCCCGTAAGCGGGACAAGGTCGGCAATGGTGCCGAGCGCAACCAGGTCGAGGTAAGCGCGCAGATCGACTTCCGCGAAGCCGGGCAGACTCAGCTCGCGACCGCGTTTGAGAATGGCGTGAGCGAGCTTAAAGGCGAGGCCGGCGGAGCAAAGCTCGCGGAAAGACGGGGCATCGGGCGGCGCCAACTGGGGGTTGACCAGGGCCCGGGCAGGCGGCGGAGGCGCGGAAACCTGATGATGATCCAGAACCAAAACGTCCACCCCGCGTTGGTGGAGCCAGCCGATCTCTCCATTGGCGGTCGATCCGCAATCGACGGCGAGCAGGAGGCTGGCGGGCAATTGGCTCACGCAGCGTTCCACAGCGCCTTGGCTGAGGCCGTATCCTTCCTCGATCCGGTGGGGCAGATAGTAGTTTACCTGCCACCCGAGCTGGCGCAGGACAAGGGTAAGGAGCGCCGTGGCGGTCACACCGTCCACATCGTAATCGCCAAAGACGACAACGCGCTCGTTTGCCGATCGGGCCGCGAAAAGGCGCGCCACGGCCGCTTCCATGTTGGGAAGAAGAAAAGGATCAGCCAGATGTTGCAGGCGCGGTTCGAGAAAGCGTTGAATGGGTTCCGGCTCGCTGAAGCCGCGGTTGAGGAGGCATTGGGCGAGGAGGGATGAAATGCCGAGCTTGCCCGAGAGGAAGGAAGTCAGGGCAGGCTGCGTCGGCGCAATGGTCCATTTGTATTTCATTGGCCGGGCCTCAGCTTGCGCCGCAAGCGAAGGGCGCGTCGCGGACATTGTCTGCTTGAGAAAAATCCTTTCATCCGTCCATTGGAATGGCCGCATGGTGAAACGCGGCGCGGCGCCGTTCAATGAAAAAAGGCTTGTTGTCGAATTGAGCGGATTGGAGTGGGCAATCGAAGTGAGCCGTTTTATTGTTCAGACGAAGATATGCGGGCGAAAGCGCAAACAGCGGACTGGGTGTTGCACGAAGTTCAATCGCCTTACAAGGCCGGTGTGGACTCGACAAACCCCCAGGGAACGCTTGCGACGGAGCTGAGCAATGCGGTCACGATTACCGAATCCACAAGCGGTGCATGATCAAATGCTTTTTCCAAAGCCTTAAGGCCAGCCGGGTGAAGTATCTGCTCATCGGTGGCACACCCAGCAGAATCAGCCAAATCGCGACCGCGCCCTAGTCCTAATCCCAGCTCAAAACATTATCTCTGTTCACGCCGCCAGTCGTGTCCGGATCGATGCTTTTATCGGGCCCCAGCGACCAGATCATGACCGTGACATTGAGCTCGGGGGCCAGCCCGCTGCCGCCCTTTCGCAACAGGCCATAAAATCCGTCCAGCGTTTTGCCGTCATCGTTGATGTCCATCGAAATGATATAAGGCGAACCCCAGGGATCGCGGAGCACACCGTCGGGACCCAGGCCGGGAGCGCCAACTCCAGCGGCGATCTTCGGTCCAAAATACTGTGTGGAACGCGGGTTGCGCGCGGTGGAGAGAGCTTCCAGGGCGGGAGTGGGTGTGAAGCGGGCGAGGATGGCCATCAACTCCGCATTCGAAGCCTGGTAATCGGGGCTTCCGTAACTGGTGATGGCCCGGAGGGAAGGGTCCAGCACGGAGCCATCGGGGTTGGTGGTGCCGTAGGTAAAATCGGGGCAGCCAGGATTGTTCGCGGCGCACTGCTCCATTTCTTTCGAACCCGGCATCCGATGGTAGTCAGCCTCATATTGTTTAATGGCGCCAGCCAACATCGTGATCTCGACTTTGGCCACCTTGCGTCTGGCCGATTGTTTTGCGGAGGCCAACGCGGGCAGGAGGAGGGCGGCCAGGATGCCGATGATGGCGATCACCACCAGCATCTCGACCAATGTGAACCCAAAGGGCCGATCGGATTTGACGAGTGTTGCTTTCATAAATCGTTCAAGAGCGTTCAAGGACAGCGCACGGCGCGGAAAAAGCGGCGTTGTTCCAAGGGATCAATCAGCATTGTCACCGGACCTTCCATCAGGTTGGTTTGAAACGCCGTCCAGTTTTGCAGGTCGCTGGATGCCTCGATCACGTGGGTGCGATTGGTCAGGCCCGAGAGTATCACTTCCATACGGCCATCCTGCCGGAGCGAATAGCGCAGCAAGGGAGATTGATCTTCCCATTCGATGGAAAGACTCCAACCGCGCGCAATGAAACCGGCATCGCCCCCCAAATCGTCGCGCACAAAAAGGGACCAGGCCCCATTCGCGTCCGTCCCCAGGAGCGGCGAAAAATTCGTGGCCAACATCGAGTCGGAGGCAGGCGCGGGAAAGACTTCGGCTGGCGGAAAGTCTGTTGGAGCGTAAATCCCGCTCTCGATCCGGGAAGCGTCAGGCAACGAAGCCGTGGCCGAATCGCTGAATGTCAGAACGACATTGGTCAGCCTTGCCGATCCGTTCCCGCCCGCGTCGGACATCAGTTTCACGGCCCAGCCACTGGGACTGAGCAGCAATACATCCACGTCATCGGGGAAGCTGTGGCTCAATCCATCGAGGGTCACCGCGAGACCCTTTATGGGGCCGGGGATGCATTCCGCGTTAATAATCGTGGGATATGGTGCCGCGACATTGTTATCGTTCAGAGTAATTCGACCTGCGTTCGTGAGCGCGACCGGGTTTTGATCTCCTTGTCCTCTCAAAGTGAGAGTGGCGCTGCGGGTCAGAGTGGCGCAGGGAGTGGCAATTTCCACCGTATAGGTGCCGGCCTGCTCTTGTTTCAGGCTCGACAAGATCAAGGTGTCATTTGTTTGTCCGGGCAGCGGCACGCCATTGGCCCGCCAGGTGAAGGCCGGTTCTTCGCCGCTGGTCACGACAGTTTGAAAAATGACCTGCTCGCAAAGGCAGGCTTCCTGATCTGCCAACGGAGTCGCTTCCAGCAACGGATCGCAATGACGCACTGTAACCCGAACCGGCGCGGATGTGCCGGAAGCGCCCCGAGCATCATAAGCAATGGCCGTGAGGCTGTAGGTGCCAGAGAGCGGATCGCTCCAAACATGGTTGAACGGCGCGGCAAACCGAGTCGAGAGCAATTCGGACCCCGCGAAGAAGTCAACTCGCGTGACCTCATCGTCCGGGTCAAACACCTCGGTCCGAATCGGTATCGAGGCGGGGATGAAAAACACCATCCCATCGGCCGGTTCTATGATGTTGACGACTGGCGCAACGTTCGTTTCGTCATTGATGATGGCCCCGGCCGCGCACCATTGCTGTGGCATAATCGGGCCCGTTGTCTGGAAGCAGAGAACAAACCTTTCATCCTCTTCGACCACTGTGTCCCCCACCACACTCACAGCCACCACCCCGCTCGTTTCGCCGGCCGCGATGGTGAGGGCGCCGGCCAGGGAAATGTAATCACCGGGCGCGACCGCGGTCTGATTGCTGGTGGCGTATTGAATCATGAGGTCCGTTTCCAGCGGCGCCGAAAGCGCCAGTGCAAACGTCAGCGGCGACGTTCCCGAATGCCCCTCCGCCGTGGATGCGTCCGCCACCGTCAGCGCCGGCACCGGGTCATCGTTGAGGATGGTGCCCGCGGCTTGCGCCATGCCGAGCGTGCCATTGGTCGGGTTTTGCAAGGTAAGGAAAAAGACCTCGTTTGCTTCGTTCCAAACGTCGCCAATGACGGGCACGCGAACCACCTGGTTTGTCGTTCCGGGATTAAATGTGATTCGCCCCCCGGCCACGCTCACGTAGTCACGGCCCGCAACGGCAGAACCGTCCGAAAGATAGAAATCAACCGCGGTCACCTCGCAGTTGGAAACCGAAAGGCTGATCGGAAAGATCAGGTCGGTGTTGCCGCTGTCCCCCTCCGCGATGGCCGCATTGGCCACTGAAATCACGGGCGTCGTGGCCACCACTCGCCGGGTAAAGCCCGAGTACCTCACGCTGCTTTGAGAGAAGTTGTAAAACCCGAAGCGGCCGCTGGCATAAGTCGAGTCATCGATACTGATTGTCGCCAGAGTGGTGCTCCCCTGGCTGATGCGAATCTCAAAATGCCCCGGAACAAAATTCAGGGAGAAGTCGTAATCGACATTGTCCCGCCAAACGACGTCGTTATGAAACAAAAGCCGGACCCGCGACGGATCGGGATGGAAAGTCGTCCCGAAATCCGCCGCTGTCAGCGGTGAATTGGCCGAGATGGCCTTGACGCTCATGCCGCGCTTGGAGTCTCCCCATTCGTTTTGCACCTGGTCGGTTTGCTTCCAGTCGAACAGATAAAAATGTTGGTCGTCCTGGAACCCGAAGACAAAGCCGATGAAGTCATCGTCGTTGGACGTTTCCACCCGCCAGCTTCCCTCAATGAGGTCGCTTCCCAACGGCGAAGGGCTGAGGAAAACCGAGGCATCGGCGTTCTGAGTTTGCAAGGCCACGGTGTTGGTTTGAGACCGGACCCAGTTGGCGTTCCCCTGGCCGAAATTCCCGTACTGAACGACCGTCCAGTTGCTTAAGTCGATGACCGTGTCATTGGTCGGGCACGCCGCGTGATTCTGGCCAACGGCCAGGAAGCTTCCCGTCAGGAAAAGAAGTGCTCTAAGATTCGTGAACCACGTCATGGGCAACCACAAAACTGACCTCGGCACTACGAGTTCTGTGGTGAACACGAACACCGACGGCTGGAATGGATTGTCCCACGTTCGGGGATTATGGCGCGAAAATCAAGGCGATTGCTGAAAAGTTTCGTGGCCAAAGTTTGCCATCGGACCGCACCATCCGCAGCGCGTTAACAGCCCGGCAGGTTGATTAACTTGAATAGTTCGCGCGGCGTTTGCATTGGTGACGCTTTCCCGCTCATAATGGCTTCCATGAAATCCAATGCTACCACCACTGCATCCGAGCCGATTTTCAACATCAACCGCCGCCGGTTTCTTTACACCGCCTCCGCCGCCACCGCTATGGCAGCGCTGCCTTCTCTGGGTGCGGACGCGCTCGACGTTGTCAATGGCAAACCACAGCGCGTCGGACTGATCGGCGCGGGCTGGTACGGCAAGAGCGATTTGTGGCGCCTGGTCCAGGTGGCGCCGGTCGAGATCGTTTCCATCTGCGATCCGGACACGAAGATGCTCGATGAAGCGGTCAAGATCGCCAGCCAGCGCCAGAAGTCGGGCAAGGAGCCGCGCACCTACAACGATTACCGGGAGATGCTCAAGGAGCATGAATTCGACATTGTGCTGGTGGGCTCGCCCGACCATTGGCACGCGCTTCATGGCATCGCCGCCATTGAAGCCGGGGCTGACGTTTATTTGCAGAAGCCGATCAGCCGCGATGTGCGTGAAGGCGAAGCCATCCTGGACGCGGCGCGCAAGCACAAACGCGTCGTTCAAATCGGCACCCAACGCAAGAGCACGCCTCACCTCATCGATGCCAGGAAGCAGGTCGTCGAGGCCGGTTTGCTTGGCAAGATCGGGCATGTGGACATGTGCTGTTACTTCCACATGCGCGCCAACGGGAACCCGCCCGTCCAGCCCGTGCCTGCTCACCTTGATTACGAGATGTGGACCGGCCCGGCCCCGCTTCGTCCTTACGACGGCCTGCCACACCGGCGTTGGTGGCGGACCTTCACGGAATACGGCAACGGCATTGTGGGCGACATGTGCGTGCACATGCTCGATACCGCGCGCTGGATGCTCGATCTCGGATGGCCGGGGCGCATTACTTCGGCTGGCGGAATTTACGTGCAGACGGATGGCAAATCGAACATCTCGGACACGCAGACCGCGATCTTCGAATACCCCGAATTCAATTGTGCCTGGCAGCACCGCACCTGGGGCGTGCCTTCGGATCCGGATTATCCCTGGGCCTTGTTCATTCATGGCGAGAAGGGCGTGCTCAAGGCCAGCACCATGCGCGCGGACTTCGTCCCGCACGACAAAAAGGCCAAAGCGATTCACTTCGACTGCTTCTTCGAGCGCGAAAAGTATCCCGAGGATTTGACTGAAAAAGACATCGAGCTGAACGCTGCGCCCGCCACCCGCCGGCACATGCTCGACTTTCTGGCGGCTATCAAGACACGGGGCCGCCCGATTGCCGACATCGAGGAAGGCCATATTTCGACCGCGAGCTGCATTCTGGCAAACGTCGCCGCGGACCTCGGCCGTCCGATTGCCTATGACCCGAAGAAACGCGAAGTCTCCGGCGACCGCGAAGCGACCAGGCGTCTGCGGCGGGAATATCGCAAGCCCTGGAAACACCCTGCGGCCTGAAGCGGACCGCGGCTGTGTGCGAAGCACCAGCCGCAACGCGTGAGAACGGCTAAACGTCCGGTTTATTTTTGCGCCCCTCGGAGCGCAGGCGCTGCGAATGGGCGGGGGCAGCTGGCGCCCGGAACAAGCTGCAATGATGCGGCACTGGATGGCGGCCGGTTGGAATGACTGGGGCAAGAGTCGAGCAAAGAGAGATACTTAGGGAAGGCCGATGATTTTCCGAACACCTCGGGCCGGTCGCCAAGGATTTTCGCGAGGCCTTTGGGCTCCGCAGCGACGATGTCTCCATCGCCTCAGTGGACGCCGACGGCGTGGCGCTGGCCGCCATCCAAGGGTTGAACCACAAGCTCGGCGAACAGGAAGTGGCGTGGCGCGGCGAACTGGATCAGAAAGAAAGGGAGCCAGAATCTCATCGGCAACGCCATCAAGTTCCGGGGTGACAAGCGTCCCGAGATCCATGTGAGCGCCGAGCGCGAGGCGGTCATTGGAAGTTCGCCGTGCGCGATAACGGCATCGGGATCGATCCGAAATATTTCGACCGCATTTTTATCATATTTCAGCGCCGCCACACCCGCGACGAATATGTGGGGACGGGCATCGGGCTGGCGCTGTGTAAGAAGATTGTCGAGCGCCACGGGGGGCGCATCTGGGTCGAGTCCGAGCCGGGCCGGGGAACGACGTTCTATTTCAATTCCGGCAATCGAGTGACTGCCTCAAACCTTGGTTCCTTAAGCGCGCCATGCAGTCGGAATGGTGGAACGGCCAACCTGGCCGTGCGTGGGGCGATTTGCTGGCGCGAACTTCGCGGATCGACGTTCACCGTAAAATGCTTCATCTCGTCGCGCACGCTGTCGGGCTGGCGCTCTCGACAGAACGGCTGTCACAGACAGGCGCTACAGCGGCGGATCTGTAGCGGCGGCCTGCGACCGCCGTCGCCCGCCGTGGCTCCACAATTCCAAACGGGCGTATCTTGGAACGGCCCCCGGACCGCGGCTATGTGCGAAGCACTAGCCGCAGCGCGTCAGACAGCCCGGCGCGTATAAATCCGTCCATGTTTCAAATCTTTCCAGCGTGCTGCGGCTGGTCCCACGCCTGCGGCGCGCCTGCGGGACACAGCCGCGGCCGTTCCCGGCTCGATGGGGGCAGTGTCCCGGTGCGCCCATTCCAAACTCCAGCGCGCGATTGATCTTCTCAACCCGCCGGGTTTGCTTCACTTAATAACCGGATGGCAAACACGGACGAGCTCGTTTCTTCCAGGTCGCAGGGGCGAAGAACGGGGTTTTTTCCGACGGAGGTCAAAAAGGAGTTCCGATGAGCGCGCGAACTTCGGCGTTGAACTATGCCGTCCGGTTCCGGGTCTGCGCGAAGTATATCGGCCAGCTTTGCCTGGCGCTGGCAGCGCTGACGATCGTTCCATTGACGGTCTCTTTAGCCTTTGGCGATTTTTCGATCAGTCTCCGTTACGGCGTGGTGATGGCCGGGTTGGCGTGGCGGGATTTTTTCCGGCGAGGCTGCCCACGCCCCAGCGGGTCCAGCCAAACGAAGGGATGGTCGTGGTGGCGGCGATGTTTTTGATCGCGCCGCTGGTCATGACCTACCCGGTGATGGCGACGGGTTTGAGTTTCGAGGATGCGTTGTTCGAAACCATCTCCGGGGCGACCACCACGGGGTTGACCACGCGGAGCAGTGTGGAAAGAGCCTCTTCGACGTTTCTCTTCGCCCGCGCCTGGATGCAATGGTATGGCGGACTGGGAATCATGGTGTTGGCGCTGGGATTGGTGCTGCAACCGGGGTTGGTGGCCAAAGGTCTGGCCGCCGCGGAAACAAGCCCCGATGACCTGGTGGGCGGAGTGCGGGCCCACGCCCGGCGGGTTGGCCGTCGTTTACGCACTGTTGACTGTGGGAGGCATCGTGACCATGTGGGCGTTGAGCGGCGATTTTTTCAAGGGGACGCTCTACACGATGGCTGCGGTTTCAACGGGCGGGTTCGCGCCTCATGACGACAGCCTTGCCGGGTTGGGCGGGTGGCCCGCGCGGATGGGTGTCGTGGTGCTCTGTCTGCTGGGAGCCGTTCCCTTTAGTTTGTATCACCGCCTCTTTCGGGATCGGTTCCGCCACACACCGGAATTGAGCCAGGTGGTGGCGCTGGTCAGTTGCGGGCTGTTCTTCAGTGTCGTGTTCGGGTATTGCCTGTGGCGGCAGCACGATTATTCCTGGGGAGAAATCGTGCTCCATGCTCCGGTGATGGCATTTTCGGCCCAAACCACAGCGGGCTTTTCCACTCTGAGTCTTTCGTCAATGGACAATGCGACGAAAGTCGCTCTCATCCCGGCAATGGCTATTGGCGGAGGCATGGGTTCGACCGCGGGCGGCATCAAGATTCTCCGACTCTTGATTCTCGTGCGCCTCCTGCAATCGGTTTTGACGCGGATGTGCGCGACGCGCCATGCGGTCGTGGATGTCCACATGGGCAGGCACAAGCTCGAGGCGCGACAGATCAACGACGCGCTTTTGCTGATGCTCTTGTTCGCGGGAGCGGTGATGTTTTCCTGGATGCCATTCGTCATTTTGGGATATCCGCCTCTGGATTCCCTGTTTGAAGTGGTGTCGGCTACGGGGACGGTCGGGTTGTCCGCCGGTGTCACCGCCGAATGGCTTCCCACGTCGCTCAAGGCCGTCCTTTGCGCGGATATGCTTTTAGGCCGGCTGGAAATATTCGCCTGGCTGGTCGTGGTTCAGCCGAGGACGTGGGTGGGCAGGCGAATGCATTAAATCGAACTATGAGAATTGCAATTATTGGCGCAAGCGATACCGCCGTCTTGACGGCCGGCTTGCTGGGCGATCGAGGTCATGAAGTCATCATTGTCGAATTCGACAAGGAAAGGATCACCGAAGTGAGCCAGGAGCTGGACTGCAGCTTCCTGCAAGGCGACGGCGCCCGCCCGGAGATCCTAGAGGAAGTCGCGCCGGAGCAGACCGACATGCTTCTCTGCCTCACCGACAATGACAAGGACAACCTGGTGGCGGGGCTGATGGGGCGTTCGCTCAAGTTCAAGCACGTCGTCGTCAGCATCAGCGATCCGGAGTTTGAGAACATCTGCCACGAGTTGGGGCTGGAACGGACCATCGTCCCCAAACGCACGATCAGCCGGCTGCTGGCCGATCTGGCCGAAGGCGTGGACGCGAT
>CAZCUL010000814.1:0-8127 GCA_964501475.1 uncultured Verrucomicrobiota bacterium
GGCGCGAAGCTGGCCGACTCCGTCAGAAAGAGCTTCGACGGACGAAGTTTGCTCCCCGTTCTGAAAGACCCGAACGCGCCCTGGGCGGACCGCACGCTGTTTATCCATCTTGGCCGCTGGGAAGTGGGCAACGCTTCCGAATCCAGGCATCGGCATTGCGCCGTGCGGAACAGTCGATTCAAACTGGTGAATGACAGTGAACTGTATGATCTGGAGAACGATCCGGGCGAGATGCGCGATGTCTCGGCCGAACATCCGAAAGTCGTCGCGCGGCTTCGTTCGGCTTACGACGCGTGGTGGGAGTCGATTCTTCCATGTCTGGAAAATGAAGACGTCACGGGGCCGAAGATCAATCCCTTTAAACAACGTTATTGGGAGCAGTTTGGCGGGGAACCCGATCAGGCACTGCTCCAGCGGATGAACCCGAAGTCGAAGTTTCAGCCGCGGTCGAAGTGGTAGCCAATCAGTAATCAGTAATCGCCAACCAGCAGGGCAGTAATCAGCACTGGTCACATTTAGTTGAGAGCGAAAATTTTGCTATGCGCGCCTGGGGAAGGAAGATGGAGAAAGGATTTGGATGCGTTCTCTTCGCGGTAATGCTTCTCGGTTCGCTCGCGATTCAGGCGGCGGAGAAGGCAGACCGGCCTCCCAATATTGTTCTGATTGTTTCCGACGATCAGGGTTATCCGGACCTGGGCGTGATCGGAACCAAGAAGATCAGCACTCCGAACCTGGATCGCCTGGCTCGGGAAGGGTTGCGGGCCACGAGCTTTTATGTCACCTGGCCGGCTTGCACGCCGTCTCGCGGCAGTCTTCTGACCGGCCGTTACCCGCAGCGGAACGGCCTCTATGACATGATCCGGAATGACATGGTGAATTACGGCCATCAATACACCGGTGAGGAATACGCGGTTTCGCCCGAGATGACTCTGGGGTTGGACGCGCGCGAGATTACCGTTGGCGATGTGCTGAAAAGGGCCGGTTACCGGACCGGCATGGTGGGCAAGTGGGACATGGGACAGGCGAAACGGTTTCTGCCCTTGCAGCGCGGCTTTGATTTCTTCTACGGCCACGGGAACAACGGTATCGATTACTACACGCACGAACGTTACGGCATCCACTCCATGTTTCGGGGAAATGAGAGGATCGAAAACGATCGGGGCACCTACGCGACTTCTCTGTTTCGGAGGGAGGCGCTCCGTTTCCTGCGGGAGAACCACGGGGAACCGTTCTTTCTTTACCTGGCTTTCAATGCGCCGCATTCCGCGTCCAGCCTGGATCGACCGGGGGTTCAGGCGCCGGAGGAATGCCTGGAGAAATATCCGGATCGTGATCCGGAGGCAAAGCTGACCCGTTACCTGGCCGCGGTCACCTGCATGGATGAAGCGATTGGCGAAGTAATGGCAGCTTTGAAGGAGTACGAGGTGGACGACGAGACGCTGGTGATTTTCTTTTCGGATAATGGCGGCAGCGGAAACGGAGGCAATGCTCCGCTGAAAGGAGGCAAGTCAACCATGTGGGAAGGCGGATTGCGCGTGCCGTTTATCGCCTGGTGGCCGGGAGTGATTCCGGCGGGGCGGGTTACGGACGATTTTCTGACAGCGCTTGAGGTATTTCCCACTCTGGTGGACGCGGCCGGTGCCGAACGCCCGAAGGACCTGGTTCTGGACGGTTTCAACATGCTGGCCGTGCTGAAAGGCAAGGAGAAGCCGGCACGCCGCGAGATGTTTTGGCAACGCCGCAAGGAGCGGGCAGCGCGAGTGGGCCATTGGAAATGGGTGGATTCGAGCAGGGGCGGGGGATTATTCGATCTGAGCGAGGATATTGGCGAAACGAATGACCTGTCGAAGAAGAAACCGGAAGTGCTCGAAATGGTGAAGAATCGCTTCGAAGCCTGGAGACGGGAAATGGATGAGTCTGAGCCGCGGGGACCCTTTCGTAATTATTGAGGAAGCGAATCTTGCCAGTGGCGAAGAACAGGGCCCGGCAAAAAATGTGGCATCAAGGCGGGGGGCGTGCCAAGGCCATCCAAAGCAGCTCAGCAACCTTTTTTCTTGCAGGTGCCGAGGCGCTTTAATTCATCGCAGGAGCCGGTGATCTGGAGGCGTTGGGCTTTGACTGAGAAACCGAGCTTGTGAGTGATTTCGTTTTCCAACCGCTCGATCTTATCGCTTTCGAACTCGACGATCTTTTCGCAGTCGTTGCAGATAATGTGGCTGTGGTTGGGGTGATCGGCGTAATTGGGATCGTAAAACTTGTAGTCCTTGCCAAAATCCATTTCGCGCACGAGACCGCTTTCGGTCAGGAGCGGCAAAGTGCGATAGATCGTCGCCCGGGAAACGGACCTGTCGCGCTGACGCGACCATGCCAGCAGTTGCTCCGCGGTAAAGTGCTCTTCAGTGCTGAAAACCGCGTCGATGATTGCTTGTCGCTGGGCGGTGAGGCGCAGGTTTTTGGACTCGAGGAAGTCGAGGAACCTGGCTTTGGCTGCCTTTTTTGTGACCGCTGGCACGCAAACAGTATATATTGCGCCCGCCGGACAAGTCAATGATGGCGCAGGAGTCCGACGACGCAGGGCGCATCTGAGGGTTTGTCGTCGGAGGGGCGTGTGTGAGAGCACTTCGTGGTAAGCGCGCGGCCACGCCGCCATCAAAGGAGCGCGGCTGGGGGACAGCCGTCTCCGACAAATCTCGCGCATCCAAGCTTCCGCTCGGCTTGAAAGTGCGCCCGGAAGATTGAACACTCGTCGCGGGTGAACATTTGGATCATCAATACCGGAAGCGAACTGATGCTTGGCCGCTGCCTCAACACGCATCAGCAGTGGCTCTGCCGGAACCTTTCCGACCGCGGATACCTTGTACACCGCCAGATCGCGGTGGACGACGCGGGCCCCGCCATTGCAGAGGCAGTGTCTGAGGCGATGTCCGCGGCGGACCTGATTATCGTCACCGGGGGGCTTGGTCCCACGAGCGACGATCAAACGCGGGACCGGATCGCGTCGCTTCTCGGAGTTTCGCTCAAGCTTGACGCGGCCGTCCTGGAGCATATTGAAAGCTTCTTTAAGGAGCGCCATCGAACGATGCCGGATGCGGTTCAGGTGCAGGCAATGGTGCCGGAAGGCGCGACGGTCTTTCCGAACACCCATGGCACAGCGCCCGGCCTTGTCATTGAATTTCCCCGGAGCAAACCGAAACCGAAGTCCGGCTTGCTGATTTTGCTGCCTGGGCCGCCGCGGGAGCTGTATCCGATGTTTTTAGAGCAGGCTTTGCCCATGATAGCCAAGCGGTTTCCCGCTCAGGGCGAGTTCGTCTGCGTAACGCTTCGCACCACCGGCATGGGCGAATCGCTTGTCGAGCAGGAGATTGCCGCTCCGCTCCGCCATCTGACAGTGGCGGGCCTGAGCATCGGCTACTGCGCGCGGCCCGGGGAAGTGGATGTGCGCCTGGCTGCGCAGGGGACCAGGGCCGGGCGTCTGGTGGCCGAAGCCAGGGAGCTTGTGCGAAGAGCGATAGGCGAAATCGTTTTCACCGAGGATGGAGCCGAGTTGGAAGAGGTCATTATTCGTCTGTTAACGGAGCGGAGACAAACCCTGGTAACTGGCGAGTCGTGCACGGGCGGCCTGGTTGGGCACCGTTTGACGAATGTGCCGGGCGCTTCCGCTGTTTTTCTGGGCGGGTTCGTTGCCTACAGCAACGAGGCGAAGGCGAAGTTTCTAGGTGTGCGCTTTGAGACCTTGGGCAGACATGGCGCAGTGAGTGAAGAGACGGCGCGCGAAATGGCCGAAGGAGCTCGCGCGCGGATGGGCGCCACGTTCGGGATTTCGGTTACGGGCATTGCCGGGCCCACTGGCGGTACCGAAATGAAACCGGTCGGGACTGTTTACGTCGGCCTCGCGAGAGACAACGAAACCGTTGTGAGGCGTTATTTGAATCCGTACGACCGCGAAACATTTAAAGCCGTAACAGCACAGCAGGCTTTGGAGCTTCTGCGGCGAACGTTGATCGGTGAAAGGAAAATGTAGCGGGCTTTTGTTGTCAGGGGACACAGGATCTTGATGGATCGGGAACGACCGTAAGGGAACAAGACTGCCGCTATATGGAACACTTCACCAAGGAACCGGGAGCATGGATCGCTTTCGGTGCCATTGTGGTGGTTCTGCTGGCCATCGATTTGATCACAATCCGGGGCAAACGGGCCGCCTCGCGCAAAGCGGCTCTCATGTGGAGCCTGACGTGGGTGGGAGTCGGCCTGGGATTCGGCGGATTCGTCTGGGCGACTTTTGATTTGAAGGCTGCGCAGGAATACCTGGCAGCGTATCTGATCGAAAAGAGCCTGAGCCTCGATAACGTTTTCCTTTTCCTCCTGATCTTTAACGGGCTCAAGATCGGGCGCGAACATCAGCACAAAGTTCTCTTTTGGGGAATCCTGGGCGCGGTGGTATTTCGGGGTATTTTTATTTTTCTGGGCGCCGCGGTATTGGAGAAATTCGAGTGGGTATCCTACATCTTCGCCGCCATTCTGCTCTACGCCGCGTTCCGGGTGTTCCGCAAGGATCCGGCCGAACAAAAGGAAAGCAAAGTGGTCGCCTGGCTTTCGCGGCGCGTCCCTGTGACAAAACAGTTCAAGGGCGGCAAATTCCTGGCCCGGCAAGGCGGCCGCATCGTCGCGACGCCCCTTCTTGTGGCGCTCGTCGCCATTGAGATCACCGACATCCTGTTGGCCATTGATTCGGTGCCGGCGGCGTTATCAATGACTCGCAACCGCTTCCTGGTCTATAGCTCGAATATCTTCGCCATTCTGGGCCTGCGCGCGCTTTATCTGTTGCTGGCTCACACGGTCGGCCATCTCAAATACCTGCACTATGGGCTCGCGTTGGTGCTGGGCTTTGCGGCGGTGAAGATCATTACGGATGAATGGTTCTCGATTCCGCCCCTGGTTTCCGTCGGCATCATCGTTGGCATTATCGGGATTGCCATTGGGGCGAGCCTCAGGCAAGGGAAGCGCAAAGCATCGCCGCACACCTGAGGTGGCGGTCGCAAACCGCCGCTACGAGAGGAGGCATTCCGGCTTGGATTCGATTATTTGCTTAGGATCGACCCGTCCACCCGCCGGAGGAACCGGCCCCATGTTTGGGGTTTGATCCTGCCATCCTTTTGGTCCAGCCCCAGCCGCACAATCACCATGCGCCATTCGGGAATGACAAAAAGCTTGTTATTATTGTGGCCGCTGGCTGCGAATGTGCCGGAAGGGGCGCCCGGCCAGAGGGGATTTCCATCGGCAGTCTCGCCATTCCTCCACCAATTGAACCCATAGCAACCGCGGGCATCGATTTCGCTTTCGGGCTGCGCCCAGGGCCAATGTGCGGAAACATGCGCGGCCGTTGCCTGCTGAATCCAGTTCGAGCTGAGCAGTTGCCGGCCATTCCAATTTCCATGGTTCAAAAGAAGATGGCCGAAGCGCGCCATTTCCCGGGCGGAAATGAGGATGTGCTTATTGCCGTTGCCCGAACCTCCATTCACCACCAGGCCGTCGATGGTGGCGTAGTCGCCCCAGTCCCACTGTTTCGGATTCATTCCGATCGGTTCGGCAATGCGCCGTTTGAAAAGGGTTTCGAGCGGTTCCTCCGCAATGCGGGTCAATACCAGTCCAAACATGTTCATTGCGGAATCCCAATAAGCGTACTGCGAACCCGGCGGCGCGAAGAGCGGCTGCGGATTGGGCGCAAACGGGGTCTGGCTTGGCCCGTGTTTGTAGCTTCCCGCCGGTTCGTCCCCCATGGCGCGATAACCCGAAGTCATTGTCGTAAAGTGGCGGAGTGTCACTTCGGGATAAGCCGCCTTCATCTCCGGCGCGAACTGCGCGGCTTCCGTGTCCAGCGAGCATTTGCCGTCCTCGATCAGCAAGCCGAGGCAAGTGCTGGCAAAAGATTTCGTGCAGGACCAAACGCCGTGGAGTTTGTCGATATTGTCTCCCTTCCAGATCAGCCGCCCATTGCGAACGATCACCAGTTCGCGCACGCCGTCGGACCCGCTGTTCGACTTCAGGTAATCGATGGCTTCCGCGAGTTTTCGCGTATCAACATTTTGCGATTCGGGAGTCGCTTCCTCCCAGTCTGTCCCCGGAAATGCCATCTGTGCGGCCTCGACTTTAATGTTCGGCAACCCCAGAACTGCGAAAAGGAAACAGGCGGCGCTGTGTTTGATCATCCGATGCCGCAAGCAGGGCAAACCCGGGAAAGAGGTCGCGACGCCAGGAAGGGGAGGACCGAAGGGAGAAAACAATGGACGGATCATAGAAGGAATTAACAGGCATCCTGCCTCTGCGCGGCAAGCATCAAAGAAGGGCTGTTCGCCCGGGCGAGGCTCGGGACGTAACGCCCGCTTTTCAGCCGGCGTTACCGCACCGCAAAGCGGTGCCAGAAGGTAGCCGGAGGTCGCAGCGGAGCGGAGACCTCCGGAAAGCGTTGGCAAAAAAAGCATTGCACCCCAGCGGGGTGCCAGAGGATGCGTCAAAAGCGGGCGCCAGAGTTTTCTCGCCGGCGTCAACGTTGCGTGGCCGCAGTGCCCATTTCCGCCCCAGGCTTTGTCGGAAGCTCTCTGGCACCCCCCATTGGGGTGCGTAATCGTTTCCCCACAGACCGTGAGGTCTTCGCGTTTCTTCGACCTCCGGCTACCCTCTGGCAACCCTTCGGGTTGGGAACGGTAGCGCAAGACCCTCCTCGGTGAGCGGCATTTTTTTTCAGTGTCCTCCTTCCCCCGGGGCCCGGCGGTCAACAATGTCCAAACTCCAGGCCCGGGCGAGGCTCGGGAGCCTCTCAACCCTTTCGGCTCGATTCGGCTCGATTCGGTCTCGACATTCCTCGGGGCGATGCTTAGCCTGATATCGTGCAATCCCACGAACTTCTTCGCGACGTGACGCACAAGTCCGGCGCCAAACAAGTCGCGGCCGATATGGGGCTGTCGCTCTCGATGATCTATAAATGGGCGGAGCCGTCGGACGGGGCCGATGCCAGCGGGGCGGCCAATCCACTTGACCGGATCGAGGCGTTGATTCGCTGCACGGGCGATGAGCGGATTGCGCAATGGATCTGCGAGCGGGCCGGCGGATTTTTCATCAGGAACCCAAAGGCCCAGTGGCCGCATCCGCATTTTCTCGTTCCGGCCACGAACCGGATCGTGCAGGAGTTTGCCGACCTGCTCTCCGTGATTGCGAGGGCGGCGGGGGACAATCACATTTCAGCGCCGGAAGCCAAAGCCATTCGCCGCCGGTGGGAGGAGCTCAAGAGTGTCATTGAAGGCTTTGTTCATTGCTGCGAAGAGGGGAATTTCGCCAAGATGAAAGACTGTCTGCCGCCGGAAGTGAATCAGTAAGGCCTGTTCCGGAATGCGCCAGAGCCACCGGCGAGCACAGTCATAGAGGAAGTCTGATTCCGGTCAGTAGATGAATGACACCCGTCCGCGCGGTTCCTGCCGGCACCTCGGCTTCGACGATCCTGGAACAGGCGCTGTTTATGGCTGAGTTTGGCGGAGCCGGTAGAGCTTATGCCCGTTCGGGCTGACATTCGGGTCGATGTATTCCGCTTCGACAGCGGAATTCGTGATCGTGCCCACAAGGGACCAGGCGCTCGAGTTGGTAGTGCCGTCGAGGGCATAGACCCGGCCCGGCGTGCCATGAATCAAGATGCGAAATCCAGTCCCGGAAATCATTTCGGTGAGTGTGAAAACGGGCCGCACTGTCAGTTCCGCGTGGCTGAGGGCGCTGCCGGCGCTGTTCATCACAATGAGGGTGTAGGTGCCGGCATTGGTATGCTGGACGTTGTTGAGAACCAACGTGTCGCTGGTCTGCCCGGGCATTGCGGTATTGTTGAATCGCCACTGGTAGGCAAAGGGGGAAGTGCCTTGGACGCTGGCGCTGAAAACAACATTGCTGCCTGGATTGACAACCTGGCTTGCGGGGGCTGTGACGAATGACGGGGGACCCATGACACTCAGCGTGGCGGGAGAGCTGACCACGGCTCCGGCCGCATTTCTTACTTCGACCGTGTAGGTTCCCTGGTGGGACGTTTGAGCGCTGCTGATGAAATAGGCAGCGCCATTTGCTCCGGGAATATCGGAGCCGTTGAGCCGC
>CAZCUL010000815.1:0-9512 GCA_964501475.1 uncultured Verrucomicrobiota bacterium
GAAGTGCGCGGCGACGGTCGGCAAGGTGAGCACGGCCGATTCGTTCCGCGCGCGGCCGGTGGAGAAAACCTTGTGAACCCGCCCAGTCCCCAGTTCCAACGCAAGGCCGGCTGGCTCATCGGCGCCATCCTCCTCACCGTGTCCGTCAGCGGATTTTTCATGGGCTTGCGCCAGACCGGTTCGCAGATCAGCATGACCCGCCCCGTGTCCCTCGTGACGCCGGAGTCGGAGCGCGGTGCCATTCTGGAATCGAACCTGGTGCCGGTTGCGGTTTCCTATGCCGAGCAAGATTGGTTGAGGGACGGGGCGAACGGGCAGTGGCAAAACCGCGTCGCCACTCTCGCCCAACCCCCGCCCAACCTCGCCGCACTCACCAACGCCACCGAAGCCGAGCGCATCCTCGCATTGACCGAACGCGCCGCGCGCCGCGCTTTCGACGGCGCGCCACCGGTCGTGCCGCATTCCATCGCGCAGGACTCTTCCGCCGCCTGCCTCGCGTGCCACGGACCGGGCTTGGCGGTGAAGGACAAAACCGCTTCCAAAATCAGCCATGCTCATTATTCGAGTTGCACCCAATGCCACGTGACTTCCGGCGGAACGGAGCTTCCGATGGGGGAACCCGCGCTGCTCGCCCCCATCGCGGCGAACGTGTTCGTCAGCGTTACACCGCCACTGAAGGGCAGTCGCGCCTGGCCGCTTGCTCCACCCACCATTCCGCACAGCACCCTCATGCGCAGCGACTGTCTGAGCTGCCACGGTCCGCGGGGTCTCTTCGGCTTGCGCACGCCGCATCCCGATCGGCAGTCCTGCGTGCAATGCCACGCGTCGGATGCGGCGCTGGATCAACACATCTTCTCCTCCACGGCAAAATGAGCTCGGGCCTTTCAAGACGCGGATTGTTCTCGCTCTTCGGGCGCCCCTTGCGTGGGCCGTCCAAAGCGACCCAGGCGGTCGTCGAAACCGCCATCGGCAAGCCCGGTTCGCCCGCACCGGCCCCGGAACCTCAAGATCGGGTTGCCGTCATCCAGGGACGGTTCTGCCTCGCCTACACTTCGTTTTGCACGGTCTGTGCCGAACGCTGTCCCGTGTCCGGTGCGATGAAGGTGGAGAAAGGAATCCCGATGGTCGTGTCCGACATCTGCACAGGATGCGGTGTTTGCCACGACATTTGCCCGGCGCCGACCAACGCCGTCCTCGTCCTCCCGCGCCGACGAACGCAGCGCTTTATCACCCCACCGCCATCCGCAGCCGCATGAATCCGGAAACACCCATCCCGCCGCCTCCGCCCGAGGAAGCACCGCTGAAACTGCCTGATCTCAACCTGACGCTGCTTGATGTCGCCCAAGTCGATCAACTGCTGCGCGACATCGAGCTTTGCACGCAGATCACCGAGATCATTCCCAAGTTCGCCGCGCGCGGTCATGTGCCTGACACCGCAGCCATTACGCTTGCCCAGGCTCGCGAGCTTCTTGCGACTCGCGCCGTCCGCGGACTCCAGCTTCGTTACCGTTACGAGGACGCCGACTGGTGGGACACCCTGATGCTCATCGGCGATCAGTTCCGCCTCGTCCGCATCCGGCATGATTTTTCCGCCGCCGAGGGGCTTTCCTCTGAGGTTTTGACCGCTTCGTGATGGAATCGTATTTCTCTGCGGACTTTCGAACGACGGTGAAACTTTTCTACCACGGTCCGCAATTCTGCACCAATTCGCACCATACAAACGTGGGTTCGATTCCCTTCACCCGCTCCATTGATTATAAATGGTTTCCGAAGCAGTGCAGTAAAAGTCCAGTAAATACACACGCGGGGAAAGGCGCTTTCCTCGGATTTGAATTCCGACAGCCTTCCGTGGCGCGCTTCCCCCCAAAACCAACACGCTTTCGTCGGCAGAATCGAGGGCGTGATGGCGTGCCTTACATCAAGCCGGATTAGACATCGCCAGTTTGATTGAAAATGAATAACGTCAGGAGCGCAGGTAACACATGCTCCTGGAACTAGGATCGGTCCGTACGAAGTCACCGTCTCAATTGGCGAAGGCGGGATGGGCGAAGTGTTTCGCGCGCGGGATACGCGGCTCAATTGCGACGTGGCGATTAAGGTGCTGCCGAAAGATTTTGCGAGCGATACGGATCGACTGCGACGCTTCGAACAAGAAGCCAGGACGCTGGCCGTGTTGAATCATCCGAATGTGCTGATTTGATTACATGTCAGCGCCTGAACAACTTCTTGGAATGCGAAGATATGCTTAAACTGAGAGATGGAAATCATTGTCACATGATTCGTGGGCTCGTCCTGGCCGCATTTGGCTTGGGGTTGGCCCTCGCCCAGGCATGCGCCCAAAACGGCAAGTTGATCGATGACGTGGTTATCGAGTTTGAGAAAGCGGCCCTCGCGCAAATCGAAACCAATTTCCCCGGCACACGCGACATCCTCAAGTCAGTCCAATTGCACCGCATCACTTACTTAAGCGATGGCTTGAAGGTGAAGGGATATCTGGCCGCGCCGACGAACGGCGAGCACCTGCCCTGCGTGATTTTTAACCGCGGCGGCAACCGCGAATTCGGCGCGTTGCGCAGTGGACGTGGAATGGCGCTGCTGTGCCGTATGGCCAATTGGGGTTACGTGGTGGTGGCCAGCCAGTACCGGGGCAACGATGGCGGCGAAGGTCGCGAGGAGTTTGGCGGCGCGGATGTCAATGACGTGTTGAACCTGGTGCCGTTGCTGCAATCCTGGCCGCAGGCGGATACTTCCCGCATTGGCATGTACGGCTGGAGTCGAGGGGGCATGATGACTTACCTGGCGCTCACGCGCGCGACTAACATCGCGGCGGCGGTGATCGGCGCTGGTCCTACCGACCAGGTGCGGTGGCCGGAGAGACGACCAGATATGGAAAGCGTTTTCGTTGAGCTTATTCCCGGCTACGCCACCAACACAGAACCCGCTTTGCGCGCTCGATCGGCTATCTATTGGCCGGAGAAACTGCATAAACAAACACCCATCCTGCTGCTGCATGGCAGCGCTGATTGGCGGGTGCATCCCACCGACTCGCTTCGCATGGCGACGGCGCTTTTGGAGCATAAACATCCATTCCGACTTGTCACTTTCGAGGGCGGTGACCACGGTCTGACTGAATACAGAGACGAAGTGAACCGGTTGGTTAAAGACTGGCTGGATCGTTATGTCCGGGATCGCAAACCGTGGCCAACTCTGGAACCGCACGGGCGTTGACGCATGATCGGGAACGCCTTCAACCAATATCGAATCACCGCCACCATCGGCGCGGGCGCAATGGGCGAAGTGTTTCGCGCGCGCGACACACGGCTCAATCGCGACGTGGCGATCAAGGTCCTGCCGAAGGACTTCGTGAGCGACGCGGACCGGCTGCGACGTTTCGAGCAGGAGGCAAAGATGCTGGCGGCGCTGAATCATCCGAACGTGCTCACCATTCATGACGCGGGGGTTCACGAAGGCGCGCCGTATCTCGTGAGTGAATTGCTTGAAGGCAAGACGCTGCGCGACGAGATGACCGGTGCGGCGTTGCCGGTGCGCAAGGCCACAGACTATGCGCTGCAAATCGCCGATGGACTCGCTGCAGCGCATGGCAAGGGAATCATCCACCGCGATCTCAAGCCGGAAAACATTTTCATGACGCGCGATGGGCGGGTGAAGATTTTAGATTTCGGGTTGGCGAAATTAAGGCAGGTAGGGCGCGGTGTCCTTACCGCGTCGCACGACGGTGACGAAGCGTCCGGCGGCTCGCTGGGGACAGCGAGCCCTACCATCCGCATCGACGCCGACGCCATCGTCAACACCACTGAGCCAGGCATGGTTCTCGGCACGCCGGCTTACATGTCACCCGAACAGGTGCGCGGCGAACCGGCGGATCATCGCGCGGACATCTTCGCCCTCGGCTGTGTGCTCTACGAGATGCTCAGCGGCACGCGCGCGTTCCGGCGCAACACACCCGTCGAGAGCATGAACGCGGTCTTGAGCCAAGAACCGCCGGAACTGAGCGCGAGCAATACAAATATTTCGCCAACGTTGGAACGAGTTGTAAGGCGCTGCCTTGAGAAACAACCGGACAACCGTTTTCAATCGGCCAAAGATCTGGCCTTCGCGATCGAGAATGCTGGAACGGTTTCCTCGTCGAGCAGTATCGCCAGCACTGCTGGACAATCACACTTCGGTTCGCGCGTTTTGTTGCCGTGGGCGGTCGCGGCCCTGTCTGTGGTCGGATTGTTGTTCGCGATTCTGGCGCGCAAGAACTCTCGCGATGCCGCGACAGAACGGAGCGGTTTCACGTTGGTGCGCAAGTTTGACCTCACGCTGCCGCCTCCGGTCCGAAAAGCTCCCACTACGGAATTTTATTTCGCCCTTTCTCCGGACGGGAAAAAATTTGTCTATGCTAACGGGGACGGCCTGTGGCTGCGCCGGCTGGATCAAACCACGCCGCTTCTGCTGGTGGCCGGGGAAAAGATCATTGATCCGTTCTGGTCCCCGCAAAGCACGGATGTGGGTTACTTTGCTGGCCGCAGGGTTTACCGCATTTCGATCAGCGGTGGAAATCCGATGGCCGTGGGAACAGCCCCGGAGGATGTCGCCAGCGGCGCCGCTGGAGGTGCGTGGTTGGGCAATCGAATCCTGTTTACCGATGGCTGGTCCGGCCTGCTCGAAGTGCCCGCGCAGGGCGGCAGAGTCGTCACGGCATCGCCTCCTCTTGAAGGAGAGAAAGATTTTCACAATGTCAGCGCATTGCCAGACGGTCGCGGCGTTTTATTCGTGGTCCATCGCACGGTGGGAACGGACACCATTGGAGTCTGGAGTTCCGACGGACAGCGAAAGGTGCTGTTGCAACTGCCCGGAAGCTCGCTCTGGAGACCCGTGTTTGCCTCGACCGGTCACGTGTTGTTTCATCGCGAGGACGAAAGCCGCGGCGTCTGGGCTTTTCCGTTTTCGCTGGAGAAGCTGGAGCGAACCAACGAGCCATTCCGAGTGTCGGATGTCGGGGCCGCGCCCAGCGTCGCCGCCGACGGCACGCTCATGCTCAGCTTGATGGGTTCGGATGATTACGCGTCCCGTCAATTGATCTGGGTGGAGCGCTCGGGCAAAATCCTGAACACCATCGGTCCTCCCTTGCCTGGCCTGGCCCAACAAAGCCTGTCGCCGGACGAACAGCGCGTCATAGTGGCATCAGGCGAGTCACGAAACGCGACGGAGCTTTGGTTGTTAAACCTGACCGGCGGCGGTCCCATTCGTATCACGGGAAACGAACAACCGGATGACCACCCTCGTTGGTGGAATGGGGGGCGAACCATTGTCTTTGCCCGGTCGGGTAAATCTGGCGACCAGGTCATGGCCAAGTCAGCCGATGGGGCGCCGCCCGAGCGATTAGTCATCGACGGGTTCATGGAGGACTTATCACGCAGCGGGAAATATCTTCTTGTGAAACAGCGATCGCCGACCGGGTCGGACACGCTCGGGTATGTACCGATGATGGAAGAGCCGCGCAAGGCGGTGTCGTTTTCGGAAGCTTTCCAACGCGTTCGTCATATCACTCTCTCTCCCGATGACCGTCTGCTTGCCTATGAGTCGATAGAGTCCGGCAGGGTCGAGGTGTACGTGGCGGACTTCCCGGGGTTCACGACCAAGTCGGTTGTATCGCGCGGAGGAGGTCGCCATGCCCTGTGGCATCCGAATGGGACGGAGTTGTTTTATCTGAGCGGCGACGGTCGTGCGCTCATGTCCGGAAAATTGAAGCCGGACGGACGCGGAACCGAGGAACCGACCAAGCTATTCGATTTGCCGGAGTCAATCCACGGCGGCTATTCCTTTTGGCCGAGCCTCTACGACGTGGCGAGAGACGGGGAGCGTTTCCTGATGCTGCAAAAGGTTCAGGAGGATCCGACGGTCCTCGCTGCCAAACCGAGTGTACGCGTGGTTCAAAACTGGTTTGAAGAACATCGGGACAAGAAATGATCGGCGCCTCGCTCGACCAATACCGAATCACGGCCACCATCGGCGCGGGCGGGATGGGTGAAGTGTTTCGCGCGCGGGACACGCGGCTTCATCGCGACGTGGCGGTGAAGGTGTTGCCGAAGGATTTCGTGGCGGATGCAGACCGACTGCGGCGCTTCGAGCAGGAGGCGAAGACGCTGGCAGCGTTGAATCATCCGAACGTCCTGACCATTCACGATGCGGGTGTTCACGAAGGCGCGCCGTATCTCGTGAGTGAATTGCTCGAAGGCGAAACGCTTCGCGAGGAGATGAACGGTGGGGCCTTGCCGGTGCGCAAGGCGACGGAGTTTGCACTGCAAATCGCTCACGGCCTCGCTGCGGCGCACGGCAAAGGAGTCATTCACCGCGATCTGAAGCCGGAGAACATTTTCGTCACCAAAGACGGGCGGGTGAAGATTCTGGATTTTGGGTTGGCGAAGCTGAAAGCTCCCGTAGCAGCCGACGTGACGAGGCTCACTTCAAAATCCGGGGAGAAGTTAGAGCCTCCTCATGTCGGCTGCTACGAAGGAGAGGGCGGAACCATCCGCATCAATCCCGATGCCATCATCAACACCACGGAACCAGGCATGGTGTTGGGCACCCCGGCCTACATGTCGCCTGAGCAGGTGCGCGGTGAACCGGCGGATCATCGTGCGGACATTTTCGCTTTCGGCTGCGTGCTTTACGAAATGCTCAGCGGCACGCGGGCATTTCGTCGCGACACGCCGGTCGAGAGCATGAACGCGGTGTTGAGCGAGGAGCCGCCGGAACTTTCGGCGACAAACCCGAACATCCCCCTGCCGCTGGAACGTGTCGTGCGGCGCTGTTTGGAGAAGAAGCCGGACAATCGCTTTCAGTCCGCCAAAGACCTTGCCTTTGCCATCACAAATGTCGGGGCTGCTTCTTCGGTCGCCGCAGGGATCCACTCTCAGAAACCGGGGTGGGCTCGGTTAATCCCTTGGGCGACGGCGGCTGCGCTTGCGATCACGCTGGGGATGATCTTCCCGTCTCTACACCGCGCGAAAATCCAATCTGGCGCAGGAACCGACAGCGCGGGTCCCCTGAACAAATTTCAGATATTGCTTCCTGTCCCGGACATGATCGTTCCGAGTCCGACCGACAAGGTCGCCATCTCGCCCGATGGGAGAAAGCTTGCTTACGCAAATCTAGAGCGAGGTCTTTGGCTTCAACGGCTCGATCAAGTGGCCTCTCCCATTCTGTTGGTTTCCGGCATGGGAATTCACTCTCCATTCTGGTCTCCTACGAGCGATGACATTGGCTACTTCCAGGCGGACAATCTTTACCGGGCGTCCCTTGATGGCAGCCGCCCGGTGCTCCTCTGCACTGCAGGGGAGAGCCAATTACACGGAACAGGCGCAGCCTGGTTGACGAACGGTCGAATAACGTTTGCCGGCGGAAGTACGAACCTTCTCGAAGTTTCCGCGCAAGGCGGCGGTTCACCTGGCGTGGCTTTGGCTACGCAAAGCGGTGAAAGGGATTTTCACCAGCCCAGTGCGTTGCCTGCGGGACGCGGCATTTTGTTTGTGCTTCACCGCCTCGCTGAAAGGGCTGACGAGGGAATGGACACGATCGCCTTACTGACCCCATCCGGGAAAAGAAAAAACCTGCTCCATATTCCTCACTCCAAATTGCGAGCGCCGGTCTTTTCATCGGGCCATATTCTGTTTGGCCGAAGCGACAGCGGTTTTCAGGGGATCTGGGCCTGCCCGCTGTCTATCGAAAAACTGGAGTGCGCTGGTGAACCATTTCGCATCGCCGATTCCGCATCGCATCCTTCCGTATCCAACGGCGGCACACTGGCATTTGCAACGGGCGAGAATCCCTACTTTGCCCCTCGACAGTTAGTATGGGTGGATCGCTCGGGCCGCGTTCTCGAGCCGCTAGGCAAGCCTCTGCCCGGGCTCGGCCAGCAGCGCGTGTCGCCGGATGGCCGCAAAGTATTGGCCGTGGCCGGCGAATCCTTTGCCGCCTCACGCATCTGGTTGTTCGATGTGGCCAGCGGCACTGCCTTCCTCTGGTCCAGCGGCGCCGGCAAAGACGATTCTCCCGCCTGGGCAACCAATGGCCAGTTTGTCTTTTACAGCCGCATCCGCGAGCCGGGAGCCAGTACTTTGCTGAGGGCGAGTGACGGGGAGGGAGCCGAACGGCTTGTGCTCGAAAAGAGAGCCATGCTGCAGCGAAGCGGTCATCACCTGTTTTTGGCGCGCCCGAACGCGTATGTGCGCCTGGCCGATCCAGAGAAACGAGTTGTCTTTTTTCCGGAGCCTTTCCAGTGGACCTTTGCAACGCTCTCTCCCGATGATCGCCTCCTTGCGTACTTCGATCCCTGGGATGAAAACCAAAATGAAATCTACGCGGTGGAGTTTCCAGGTTTTAGGAACAGACGGGTCGTTTCGCGCGGAGGCGGCGAGCGCCCGGTCTGGCATCCCAACGGACAGGAGCTCTTTTTCACGGCGAAAACGGGCCGGACCATGATGGCAGCGCGTTTGAAACCGGGCACCTTGGAATTCGAGGCACCGGTGAAACTTTTCGATTTCCCACCGTCGATTTACGACAATCTATCGATTCTGGCCTACGACGTCGCTCCCGACGGAAATTTTCTCATGCTCCAGAAAGTGGAGGCGACCTCGAACGATGCGGCAACCGGAAGACCCCGCGCTCAGATCGTTCTGAACTGGTTTGAAGAATTCCGGCAGAAGAAATGATCGGCACATCGCTCAACCAATATCGAATCACCGCCAGCATTGGCGCGGACGGGATGGGTGAAGTATTTCGCGCGCGGGACACGCGGCTCAATCGCAACGTGGCGGTGAAGGTGTTGCCCGGGGATTTCGTGGCGGCTGCGGATCGAATGCGCCGTTTCGAACAGGAAGCCAAGACACTCGCGGCGCTGAATCATCCCAACGTGCTCACCATTCACGATGCGGGCGTCCATGACGGCGCGCCGTATCTCGTCAGTGAATTGCTCGAAGGCAAAACGCTGCGCGAGGAGATGGACGGCGCGGCGTTGCCGGTGCGCAAGGGCACAGACTATGCGCTGCAAATCGCGCACGGATTGTGGCCGGCGGATCACCTTTATCCGATGGACAGAAGGCGGTGGCTCATCGGTTCACGTCGCCGGCATCGATGGTAGCGGAGAAACGCTGCTGCATCATTCCGGGTTGCGCGGATTAGCGCCGCGCTGGTCGCCCGACAGCAAAACCATCGCTGTGGCGATCAATGACAGCGGCCGTCCTCAGTCCGTAGCTTTGATCGACGTGGCCACCAGACGACTACGAAATCGACCGGCCCCGCATGCATTTAATCTGCTCTCTTCGCTGGCGTGGGACAGTGACGGAGAAAGCCTCTTCTGCATGCAAGCCGAGTCTGGATCGGCCAACTCCAGCGGCTCGACTGCCACGCTATTCCGCTACTCGATCCGTTGCAGAGGTTTCTCCTGACGGGAAGTACGCAGCATATCGGGATGGCAGACGCACGCTGCTGGTGACCATCAAAGT
>CAZCUL010000816.1:0-6561 GCA_964501475.1 uncultured Verrucomicrobiota bacterium
ATGAGAAGCCCAAGCCGAGGAAAAAGACAACGTCGAAACGTCTTCCGCGTGGAGATTCAGCAGGGCAGGAAGTATGGAGTCCCGCCTTCAGGCGGCGGGGCGCAGGCAGACGGGATGACTATGAAAACTTGCCACGCGCTCGAGAAGCCAACGTCCCGTTTCACACGCACGCGCCAGCAGCTTGTCAGCGACGAGGATTGGTGGCATCATCCGCTGCGTTGATCGAGGAGACGAAGAATCCAGATCTGGACGGATGTAAGCCGGGTGCGAGAGACTCACGCCCATAGAGATAGAAAGCACGTTATGAAACTACGTAACCTCATCGTTCTGGCTTGCGCGGCTGTATTGCTGAGCGCCTGCATCCCGTCCGTCCATCCGTTTTACACCGACAAGGACGTCGTGTTCGACGCGCGCCTGCTGGGCGAATGGCAAGGGAAGGAAGATTCGGAGGACCCGGAAGTCTGGAAATTCGAACAGGGCGAAGACAAGAGTTACAAACTCACGGTCAGGGAAAAGAAAGACAAACACGGCAAATTTGCCGCGCGCCTCTTCAAGCTCAAGAACGGGTATTTCCTGGACATCACTCCTGCCGAATGCGAACTCGCGCCAGACCAGGCCGACCTGGTGGCGGCTTCGATGATCCCCGGCCATTTGATCCTGCGGGTGCCGCAAATCGAACCGGAACTGCAACTGGCCTTCTGTGATTATGAGTGGCTGGAAAAAGTTCTGAAGGCAAACCCCAACGCCCTTGCACATCGGAAGCAGGACGATGCCCTCCTGCTGACGGCCACGACTCGCGAACTTCAGCGTTTCGTGCTCAAGCACCTTGGCGAGGAGGAACTGTTTCAGAAACCGCAGGCAATGGCGCGGAAAAAGAATTGAAGCTCGCGGGCTCGCAAACGCTCCATCTCAAGCGGCATGCAAGCACCTGGACAAGTCGTCCTCGCTCTTGGCGCAGTTCTGCTGCCAGCAACCATTGCCGGTAGTAATGGTGAATCGAGAGCGGCCGAAAGGCCGTGCGCCGCGCCATTCCTGGCCAGGCTCACCTCCGCTCCGACGAAGGCCGCTTCACTTCCGGCATCACGTAACAATAGGCATCGTAGCGAATTTCGCTCCACGCCAGTTCTGACAGCGGATGTCCCGGGAACAGTGGTATCGGCACTGGTGTGAACTTGACCCGCACACGAATGGCCGCCCGTCCTCGCGTCAGCTCGCGGGGAACCAGGAACTCATCGTCACGAAAACGGCGGTTGGAGGTCTGCAGGTTGTGCTGCGCGGCGCCCAGTTCCTCCGGCGGATTGGAATAGATGCAGGTGTTGCCCCCGGCCAGATACCAGATGCCCGCCAGTTGCCAGTCCGGTTCCACTGTGCCCGCATCCGCCACAAAAACCTCCGCGCGCTGGTTGTGGAACGAATAGTCGAGTTTGCGGCGCAGGAGCACGCCAAAATTCTCCGATTTCAACTTGAGCGTGAACTCCGAAGTGCCCTTGGTTTTGCGGCCCCGGTCCGTGTGCGGCTCGTAAATGACTTTGCTGATCGTGGCGCGGCCTCCGCCAATCTCCAGCACCTTCCCGGTTGCGCTGGTTTTGTCAGCAACAAGTTTGATCTGGCCGGACATCCGCGCGGCATTGGTCGCCTGCAAAACAATCTCGCCCGGCTGCGGCGATGGCGTATGCGCAGGTTCGGGCAAAACTTTCTGCGAGGAACTCAGCCAAATCGCCTCGAGCTCGTGCTTTGGATGGCGCGGTTGCAGCCGGAGCCTGTGCGCGCCGGAGCGGCGGAACGAAACCGTTTGCGGCGGGTCCTGCGGCAACGCGCTGGACCACGCGTAGCTGCCCGACGGAAAGCGGTCCAGCCAGTTGCCGAATCCTTTCGCGTGGCCGTGGCTTGCGCCCAATCGGTCCGTCCCAATCTCCTCGTCAAACTGGAGCCAGAACGCGTCTGAGGTGTGGCTGCCGTCCAGGTTCTTGCCGCGCGCCCAGATGTAGTAAGTCCGGTCCGCCTCGGCTTGAAATTCAAACTCCGCAAAGTCCTTCGGCTCAGCCAGCGGCCGGTCTTCCGCCGGGTTTTGAACGATGTTCAACGTGTCCACGCCCCACTCATAGCGCGACGTGATTTCGTAAGGCTCCGAAGCATCCGGCGAAAGATAGCTGTGCGCCTTCTCGCTCGCCGCGTCGCCGATCTTGAGTTCATCCGTTTTGATCAGGCTGGGGCTGTTGACGCCGTACCAGTACGCGACGGTTTCATAGTGCTCGGTGGATTCGTTGTGCCCGCCGTGTTCCAGGCGGATGACGGCGTTCTTCCCGAACGGCATCAGGTCGGCCAGCAGAAAGCGATAAGCCGACTGAATCTTATCATGGTCGTTCTTTGCCTCGCGCGCGTTTCGCGCGCCGCACGGATGCCCCGCAAACGGCAGCGTCATGTTGAGGCCGCCCCAGTAATCGCCGCCGCCGCCCCACTCTTCCGTGCCGGTGCCGTAAGCCTGCGGCGTCTGGCTGTCGTCAAAGAAAAATCGCGGATCGCCCTCCAGCGTCGCCAGCACGGCGCGATGCGAGAAAATCCAGGAAGTCCCGACGAAACTGCCCGACCAATCGCCGCCGCCCTCGGTTTCCCGCGTGTCCAGCAGCACCAGATCGCGCCCCGGTTCGGGATGCGGATGATCGCGATACGTGGCGTGAAAATAGCCGAGGTGTTCCGGCGGATCATTCACCGGCAGGTAACGGACCTTCAGACGCGTGTCGGGCACGGTGTCAATCAACTCAATCTTTGCGGACTCGAAGTACGGCATGGGGAAGTAGCAGGCCAGATGCACGCGATTGGAGTCGAACCGGATGTTCATCGGAAACGCCTTCACCAGATACTCGCGCTCATCCCGATTGTAGAGCGTGCCCGCCCCGAAGAACAACGCGATGGGCGCGTCCACCGAGGCATGGGGCCGGTCGTCCCACGTCATCCGAATGCGCCCGCGCCCCAGCGCCACCGCGTCTTTGCGAGGCGCCGAAATTTCTATCGAGCGAAGCATCGCCGGCCCGCGCGTGAACAATTGCGTGATCAGTTCCCGGCCGTCTCCCGTCAGTTCGCGCGCGCGAAGACCGTCGCTCGGCGGCACGATGTCCGTTCCGGCGCGCCCGATCAGTTCGAGCACGTCCTTGTCCGGAGGCGTTTTGCCTTCCCACGATCGGATGGGCTGCGAGAGCTTCGCGCTGCGATCGTAGAGATGGTAAATGTAATATCCGGTGCCGTAGCGCGTGCGCGAATAGGCCAGCCGGAACGTCCGCTCGAACGGAATCGGCACCCACATCAGGTCCGCTCCTTTCGTGATCGACCACGTCCACGTGAGCGGATTGGGGAAGAGATGCTCCGGGAGGAAGACCGAGTTTGGCGCCGGCTGGTTTGGGTTTGCCGTGCTGGTTTCCTGCACGATGTGGTCCACGCCATCCACTTCGTAATGCCACGGGCTGCCGTGCCAATGATTGCAGCGCACGAAATACAAGACACCCGGCCCGGCCACGTCCAGTGTGACGTTGAAATCGTCCGCAAGCTGGTAGAGGAAATGGCTGGCATCCGCCCCCTCGTTGCCGCCGCGCCGGTCGTAGGTGCTCCGCATGTAAGCCCGCGCCCCGATGCGCTGATGCGGCCATCGTTCCCAGAGGCGATACGCATCCAGCCCCACGGGAATCATGGGCGGCTCGGCAGCCAATGCCGGCCATCCATTCACTCCGATGAGTGTGATTGACAGCACAAAAGCGAGGCGCGTTGCGTTCATGATTTCGGATTGAGCTTGCTCGCAGAGTGGCAGAACGGCGCGACGGAAGAAAAGCAAAACGAGGATGAAGCGGCACTGCTGCCCGGTCGTCACGTGAAATTGCTCACCCTCGGCCGCAGCACGGACACAGCCGCAAACTGGCGGGGAGTATCGAGGTCCGCCTCCCGGGACCCAAAAAAAAACTCCCGGCCATAGCTGGCGGGAGTTTGAAGTGAAGTCCTGGTGCGACTGTTAGCGTCGGGCCAACTGCGCTCCGCGGGGCGAGTGGAGGATCTTGGAGACCCTCTGGGCCTTATCCGCACAAGCTGTTTTCTCTGCACAGGCGGCCGTATCTCCGCAGGCCGCCGCCTTTTCGCTGGAAACGGCGGCAGTAACAGGACAGGTCTTGGCTGTGGCTTCAGAGGCGACCGCTTTTCCGCCGGTGCAGCCCGCGGCTTTGACCTGGCATGCCGCCGTTTTATCGGCGGCCGCTTTGGCCTTGGCGAGCGGGCATTCCTGGCCGTCGCCAGCCATCAGTGAAACCGACGCAAACCCAGTAGCAACAAAACAAAGGAGTATCTTCTTCATAGTGGCAAGACCTGTAAGCCGGGCATCGGGAAATTGCAAGCTTTGAAGCAGACGAAAAAACAGGCGCTCCGGGCATGCCCGCGCGGCCAGGCTCGGCTCCAAGCCAAAAGTAACTGAGAAGGGCGACGATTGAGGCTCGCCTTCCAGCGCCTGCCGGCACGATTGAAAGTGCGACAGCGCATCCCTCGCCTCTCGTTTCTAAGCCCATGACTTCGTGGCGTGCCTTCTTCCTCTCCCCACGACGCATCCACGACGCAGGGCTGGGGAGAAGATCAAGGAGAGAATTCCCCGGACTTTGTGCGCGCCTTGCGCCCTTGAGGCTTTCGGTCGCTTCGTTCATTTCCAACGAGTTGCGCATACGGTTTATGGGCAGGGGCGAAAGCGGTTCCGAAACAGGGTCAAGTCGAAGTGAAGATTCTCACCCAGCACTGCCCGGGAAATGATCTCGCCGATAACGCAGGAGAATTTGAAGCCGTGGCCGGAGCAGGGGCTTAGCAGCCAAACTCGCGCCTCGGCGGGATGCCGATCGATCAGAAAATGCCCGTCTGGCGTGTTGGTGTACATACAAACCGTGGCCTCGCGGAGTTTGTCGCTCAAGCCGGGCAGGTAATCCGTTACCAACTGGAAAATAGCCCTTGCCTCTTCGTTCGTGACGTTCCAATCGATCTCCTGCCCATCGACCCTATCACCATCGTGCCGGGCGACCTTCACCCCCGCTCCCAACTCCGGAAACCCATAGAAGAATCTCCCGGGCGCGTGTTCCCAGAGGTGGACCGGGCATCGGTCAGGTTCGAACATGGCGGGTTGATCCGCTTCGAACCAGAAGACCGGAACCCGCTCGACGCTCAGGGGCAGTTTCAGTTCGGGCAATAAAGTTCCAAGCCAGCGTCCGGCCGACAGAATCAGATGCTCGGCCGCATACGTGGCTTTGCTCGTTTGGACTTCGATCCCTTGACTGCAAGTCTTCCACTTCAAGACGGGCTCGTCCGTTTGCAAACTGGCGCCGGCTTTTTGAGCCATTGCCAGATGCGCCTGCACGCATTGTTCGGGAAAGAGAATCCCGGCCCGCGGCTCCCAGACGCCCGACATGCCCTCATCCGGCGCGAATGCTGGAAAACGTTTGCGGATTTGCTCCGCTGTTAAAAGCTCGTGCGGCAATTGGTGCTGCTCGGCGCTTCGGCGCGTTCCGCTGACCAGGACACCGTCGGCCGGGCCGATCATTAATCCGCCAGTCTGGTGGAACAAACGCCGGCCTGTATCCTTTTCCAACGCGACCCATAATTCATATGCGCGCTGCACCAGGGGCACATAGGCCGGATGCTCGAAATAGGCTTCGCGAATGATGCGGGTCTGTCCGTGGGACGATCCCATGCGGTGCGGCGGGGCAAATTGATCGAGACCGAGGACGCGCTGCCCGCGCCGGGCCAGATGACAGGCGGTCGCGCTGCCCATTGCGCCCAGGCCAACTATAATCGCATCGTACGAAGCCGGCACGGCGGCGAGTTTGCGAGGCAGGGCTGTTTTTCGCAAGGCCCCAGCACTTCCGCCAGAGAGCTTCCGGCAAAGCCTGCGACGGAAATGGGCACTGCGGCCACGCAACCTTGACGCCGGCGAGAAGACTCTGGCGCCCGCTTTTGGCGCATCCTCTGGCACCCCGCTGGGGTGCATGCTTTTTTGCCAACGCTTTCCGGAGGTCTCCGCTACGCTGCGACCTCCGGCTACCTTCTGGCACCGCTTTGCGGTGCGAGCGGGGCGCAGCCCAGCTTTCCCCGGCGTCGAATTCGATTTGCGATGCGGTTGTTTCCTGCTAGAAATCGAGTTATGACCGTGCCCGTAGCAACGTTTTCTTTCCCAACGGCTACGACTTTCGGGCCGGGCACGATTTCCGAACTGCCCAGGCGCCTCAAACAGATGGGCAGCCGCAGGCCACTGGTTGTGACCGATGCCGGCTTGCTCAACACTTCCGCTTTCGAGCATTTGTCCCAGACGCTCGGGCGCAGCCAGCTCGGCCAGGCCTGGGAACTTTTCCACGGCGTTCATTCCAACCCGATCGAACAGGACGCCGTCGAAGCCGCGAAGGCGTATCGCGAAGCCAAATGCGATTCCGTGGTCGCCTTTGGCGGAGGGAGCGCGCTGGATGTCGGAAAGGCATGCCGCCTCTTCGTCAAGCGGCCCGACCTGAAGCTCGCCCACTTCAATCTGCAGGATGATTGGTCGGGTCTTTCGCG
>CAZCUL010000817.1:0-9436 GCA_964501475.1 uncultured Verrucomicrobiota bacterium
TGGCGCGACGTTCTCCTATATGAATACTACTGGGAACGCAATTTCCCCCACACGCCCACCGTGCACGCGGTCCGGGGCGCACGGTATAAATACGTCCGTTACCACGGAATTTGGGACACGGACGAGCTCTACGACATCCAAAGCGACCCGCAGGAAACCAGGAACTTAATCCGCGAGCAGCAACATCAGGCACGCGTAAGACAAATGAACCGGCAGCTCCTGGACATTCTCGAAAAGACCCGGGGCCTGCAGATTCCGCTCCTGCCGGACCGCGGCGGCAGTCAAAACCTTCGAAACAAGGATGGCTCGAAGGCAGCCGATTTTCCCGGCCATTTTATCCGCGACCCAAAGTAAAACAATGCGTTCTGGCGGGGCGCCGCGCCGGCTTTCGGGGCGGCGGTATGGCCGGCAATTCCTCTCGGGGGTGAAAAGAGGTCCCGTTCCCGCGCTTCCGGCGACGGCCAGAGACGACAGGAACTGTAACCGAGTTGAGGGCGCGATTGACAACTGAGCATGGCTACGCGCCGATCCGCTGTGAATAATTTCCAAAATCTCCAAAGATAGGCTTTACTGGGCAGGTCAAATGAGTAAACTAAGTGCGCTGTTCAAACTTAAAACCGGTACAAGACAATGGACCTACATCATCCTATTCTCCGAGAGTTCCCCGAGCACCGCGATACCATCAAGCGCTTGAAGGCCGGTGACATGAGCTTTCGGAAATGGTTTGACGAGTATCATGTTTTGGACGACGCGGTTTACCGTATCGAAGAGGAAATCGATTTCGCTACCGACCAGGAAATCGAGGAACTCAAGAAGCGGCGAGCGTGGCTGAAGGACCGGATTCATTACTCGATCGTGCATTCGACCGAGATGAGTTCGATGCCCTCACAGCAACGCGTTGCCGCTGCCCCTTAATCGGGGCGCGACGCGCGTCTAATCGAAACCACTCGCGACACGCGGCGGGCTTGCAAAATCGGCGGCTCGCCAAAGGGAGAGTTTAGTGTTCGTCACCAGCGCCCCGGAATCTTGCCACTTTTCCCGGATTTCTCCCAAAAGGCCGGATTGAAGGAGAAGGAAAACATCCCGCACTCCCGTTTTCGCCGGTTTCTGGCGCGTCCCGCAAACGACCCGGTTGCTCCTTTCATCGAACTCGTCGATATGGCGTCCTTCCCAATGAAACCACAGCAATTGGTGTGATAAACTGTAAAAACGCGGGCCCGGGCTTGCGAATCGCGAAACGAGCGTCGTTGCCTCCGGTTGCGTCTTACGCTTCAGCTTTCTTGCGCATGGGCGGAGATGCGACCGCTCGCTCGATCCGCACCTGGGCGTTGTAATCCGGCACGCCGCCCAAGGAATCGTGCAGGCCGCGCCGGATAAGAATGTTCCCTTCCGGCCAATGAATTTGCAGATTTCCCCGGGCGATGGGCGCCAAAAAGACCCGCCCTTCAAAACGCCCCACCTCATTGACCAGGGCCAGCCGATCGCGGTTCGCCAGATGGAGCGCGGCGGCATCCTCAGGATTCATAAAAATGGCATCGCGCGAGGCGCCGGTAATCGGATCCACCTGGTCGTATATCAACGTGTTGAATTGTTTGCCGCGCCGGGTGCTGACTTCGAAAACACCCGGCGCTCGCTCCAGATTGGGAAGTTCGACAACGCGAAAACGAGCCTTGCCATCCGCGGTCGGAAACCGGCCATCCGAACAAAGCTGCGGCCCGCCATATTGAACCGCGTCGCCGGTCTGTTTTAACCTTTGAATGCCATCGTAGAAAGGCACGGCCCGGGCGATTTCTTCACGGATGGCCTGACCGCTTTGGCATTCAAGAAGCGTGGCGCGTTCCGGATAAACCGCGGAGCCAACATCCAGCAAAATGCGCCATTCCGCGCGCGCTTCCCCGGTCTGACCCGAAAGCCGCGGGATTTCCGGGCTGAAAATGATGCGGCGTTCAGTCGTCGTCTCCGTGCCGCCGCCGTCCTGTTCGTAGCGCGTTTTGGCCGGCAGCAGGATCACTTCCTCCTTCGGCTCGATGAACATCTGGTCGGTGAGAATAATGTCCTGGTGAACCCGGACGGGCACGTTGGCCATTGCCGCCCTCACATACTCGGGTTCCGGCAAAGTGCGGAGGAAATTTCCGCCCAGACAGTAGAGCAGGTCGAGTTCGCCACGAGCGCCGGCTTCGACCATTTCGGGAGCGGTCAGGCCAACTTCACTTGGCACATCGAATCCGTAGAGATTCGAGAAAGCGCGGGCATTCTCTTCATTGATCGGCTTGCCTCCGGGAAAAGCGGTTGAATAAGCCCCCATTTCCGCGCCGCCTTGCACTCCGGAATGGCCCCGAATCGGCATCAAACCATTTTTCTTTCGCCCCACGTACCCGCGAGCCAGGCCCAGGTTCAGGATCATCGAGACGGCATCGCCCCCGAAGGCGTGCTGGGTGATTCCCATGCTCCAGACCAGGACGGCATTCCGCGCGTCGCGGATCAGTTCGGCGAATTCCTCCATGCTCCGCCAGGGCAGGCCGGACTGGCGTTCGAGGGTCGCCCAATCCAGTTTCGCGCAACGGCGTTCAATCAGTTCGAAATCGGCTGTCTGCTTTCCGATGAACTCGCGATCAATCCAGCCTTTGCTCAGCAAAATCTTGAGGACGCCGTACAGAAAGGCAATGTCGCCGCCGGTGGCTACGGGAAACCAGTAATCCATGATGGCGGTGCCGAAGAGCGCACTCCGCCCCGTCGAGGGGACCCAATACCGTTCCATCCCCGGTTCGCGGTATGGATTTACCATGACCACCTTTGTGCCCTGCTGCTTTGCTTCGTGAAGGTACTTCGTGGTGACCGGTTGGTCGTTGGCCGGGTTGGCGCCAAAAAACACAATCAAATCGCTCCCATACCAATCCTTGTAGCTGCAGGTGCTGGCTGAAACGCCCAGGGCGTATTTCATGGCGCCGGTGGATGGGGAATGGCAAAGCCGCGCAGCGTTATCGACGTTGTTCGTGCCGAGGAAGCGCGCCACTTTCTGGGCCACATAATAAACTTCGTTGGTGATCCCGCGCGAGGTCAGAAAGAAAGCGATTCTGCGGGGATCGGCGGCGCGCAACCTCCCGGCCAGACGGGTGATTGCTTCATCCCATCCGATGCGGCGGAATCCACGATCACCCCGTTCACGCAGGAGCGGAAACGGCAGCCGCCCCAACTCGCGCAGTTCGGCATTGGAACGGCCCTTTAAGGTGTTCACGTCGGTCAGCGCCGAGATATCCAGTGCGGGCATGGTATTCAGCCGGAGCAAATTGAGGCGCGTCATGCAGAGATGAACGCCGTCGATGGTCCAGTCGTGAAATCCGGCCACTCCCAGGGCGCACCCGTCACAAACTCCTTTGCTCAGGACCTTCCAGGCATAACGCAAATTGCCGCGATTGTTCCAGGCCACCTTGAGCATGTCGCGAAAGTGGTGCGGCTTGGTTTGGCCCAGGCCGAACGGGACGATGTTCCGAAGCCGTTGGCCGAAGCTCTTAACGACGCGATGCGATGACGAAATCACGAATCAATAAAGCCGCCGCCTCGCAGCCGTGTCAACGCCTCCGGTTTTTCAGTGGCAACTCCGGAGTACTTGTTTGTGTCGAGAATGAGCAGTTGCTTCCCCGCTTTGTCCGGCCCGGGAGCGCGGTGGTAAATGCGGCTGTCGCGCACGGCCAGGAAACGCCACGCGCAACTCTCCATCCAGGTGCGCTGCGATCCGTTTCCCGGCCGTCAACAGTGCGCCGTTCAGTGGGTCGTCCGCTCGATGAGGTTACCGATCTTTCTCCCGTCCAGCCTTTGGGCGTGTTTCGAATTCTTCAGTTGGCCTCGCTGAATTTACAAGTTCAACCGCGGCTCGGGCCAGCGCTCCTCCAATGGCCGCATACGTCTTCGCGCTTCCCAGGTAATGATACGGATAATCCGATCCCACTTTGTCCCATTCCTCGCGATGTTCCCGCCAGCCCTTGCGGTAAACCGCGTCGGCAGTCATGTCCCAGAAGATGTCGGTTTCGACTACAGCAACGTTGCCCCGGAACTCTGGCAGGTCGCCGGCCGCAGCCTGGACTTTCTTGAAGGTAATTCTCTTCGAATTCGGCTTGATGTCCGGACGGTCGTCGGGGCCATCGACCCCGAGTTCGCCGATTACGAAAGGCAGTTCCGGGGCTTTTAAATCCCTCCGCACGTCGCGGATGAAATTCGCCATGTTAGTGGTGTAGGCAGCGGTGTAGTCCGTGTTGATCATGTCATTCCAGCCTTGGAACCAAACGAAGCCGGCGATCTCGTAACCCTGCCCGTCATAAGCCGGGAAATGATCGTCGAGGCGGGCAAGCGTGCTCCGGATTTCCTCGAGCATCTGCCGATAGCATGCGCCGTAACGCGCCTTTACCTCTTCGAGGGTCGTGGCCGGCGCCTTCTGTCGCGCCTGTTCCAGTTCCCTTTCCAGGACTTGGATCATGGGCAAACCCGAACTGGGCGGGCGAAAATCGCGGAACAAACTTTTACCGCCCCAGGCCGTTTTGATGAGCAACACCTGCTCGTCAAAATGATCGCCCACGACATGGCCGAATTCGAGCTCAGGCCCAATCCGGCCCGGGCTGCCAAATCCCACGGTCAGATTCCCTTTGCGGTCGAGGAACTTGATCCAGACGTCGTCGCGCACGACCCATTGACCGTCTTTGTGGAAATGCTGGAAAAGCTTCCGAGTCTCCGGAGCAGTGATCTGATGCTCGAGAAGGGAAATTTGGGCTTTGCCTTCCATGTTCGACTGGCCGGCCAAAATGAAAACCTTCACCGGTTTCTCCCGATTCGGCACGGCCGCGAATACCGGAGCAAAGGATAGAGCCGTGAGCGTGGCCAGCCACAAAGCCACCTTTAGCCTCCAACGATGTTCTGTGCGCATAACCCCAAGGATTCCGCTCCTGCATCGTTGGCGTCAATGCAGGAACGCCGCAAGGTCCGCCGCACGTTTGTTTGCCGACCTGCGGCAGGCTCGGCAGCCGGCGCCATAGTGCGCAAAGACTGCACACGCCTCCCCGGATGCTGTGAAATTTTTGCAAACCTCTCGAGCGTTCACGGGCAGTTCATCCATTGTTTCCGCCGATTTAGAGACGCTGCCGCGGTGGGCGACGGCGTGCCCGTGGCCGGTATGGACGATGCTCATTCCGCGCATTATGAAACAAGACGTTTACCGGGAAAGGGTGACTGCAATGCTCCCAACTTCGTTTTCCGGCTCCGCGAATGCGAACCGCATCTCGATACGCGCCGAGATCAAGACGGAAGCGAGCCCGGAATACCTGGAGGCGCTCCGCGAAGCGGATTTGCTGGTGAGGGATTTTCTGGCCCGGAAGTCGAACCGCGAGGCCGCCGTTTAAGCCGGCATTCGATTCCGCTTTTCACGCGGCTGAGAATGCAACCGCTCAATCTGCTGCACATTCCGGTGATGTGTGCGTCTCTCCCGATCCGGCATTGCGAAATGGGCCGGGCCCGCCTGCCAAAGCCTAAGCCATGGCCCAGCTTTATGGGGCGGGAATGAAGATTTTCTGGCCGATCTGGAGCCGGGTCCATTTCGCGTTGGGGTTGGCGTTCTCGACCTGCTTCTGTGTCACATTGAAGCCCTGTTCCCGGAGCGAAGCCACAATGCCCGATAGCGTGTCCCCTTCTCGGATGGTGTATTCGTAACCTTTCTCCGGTCCGGTAGAAGGCGTCGGCGTGGGGCGCGGGGGGGGTGAACCGGTCTTGAGGTTCCGGCCAAATTTAGCCAACTCTTCCAGCACCTCTTTGTTGTCCTTCTCGCGTTTGCGGTCCACTTCCCGGATTTTCTCGGCCAATTGCTCGATGGCGCCCTGAGAGGCGGCGCCTTCATTGCGTGCGCCCAAACGCGCGATCTCGGCGCGGAGACCACGGACCTCGTCATTGAGCGTGTTGATCCGTTGCTGGTAGGATTGAAGCGCTTCCTCGAGCGCCTCGATGCGGGCGTTCATGCGACGGTAACGCTCTTCGGCTTCCTGACGGTCCGCCAGCGCCACGGCATTCTGCGCTGCCCCGAAGTGTGAGGTTGCGGGCAGGAGGACCACCATGGCTGCCAGCAAAAGAAATCGTTTCATAAACCGGAAAATAGGAGTTGGGATACCTGCGGGCAAGCGCAAGTTCGCGGCCGCCGCGTAAAGACATCGTTTTTCGGGCGATTTGAAATCTTTCCGAAGGCTTCACGGGAACCGTCTGCTTCGAGTATGCTCCGCGCCGTGCAAGTTTACGATCATCCGACCTTTCGCATGGCGTGCCGGCAATTTGACCTCGTGGCCGATCACCTGGCGATACCGGACTCCGAACGCGAACATCTGAAGTATCCGAAGCGCTCCATGACGGTGGCCGTGCCGGTGCGGATGGATGACGGCGACATTCGGGTCTTTGCTGGATACCGGGTGCAACATCATTTGACCCTTGGCCCGACAAAAGGCGGCTTGCGTTATCATCCCGACGTTACCCTTGGCGAGGTAGCCGCGCTGGCGATGTGGATGAGTTGGAAATGCGCCTTAACCGGTCTCCCTTACGGCGGGGCCAAGGGAGGTATCGATTGCAACCCGCATGAATTATCCATGGGTGAATTGGAGCGGCTGACCCGCCGGTTCACCCAGGAAATGATTCCTTTCATCGGCCCGCAGATAGATGTGATGGCGCCGGACATTGGGACGAATGACCAGATCATGGCCTGGATGATGGACACTTATTCCATGCACATGGGCTATACGGTGGGCAGCATTGTGACCGGCAAACCGCCGGGCATGGGCGGGTCCGTGGGGCGCCGTGAAGCCACCGGCCGCGGCGTGGGTTATTTGGTCAATCGCGCCATGGATACCACCAAGCTCGACGCCCAGGGCGCTACCGCCGTCATTCAAGGATTCGGGAACGTAGGGTCGGTCGCGGCGCTTTCGCTGGCTCGATACGGCGTGCGCGTCATCGCCGTCAGCGATGCCAAAGGCGGCTTGCTCAATCCGAAGGGAATTCCTCTGCAGAAACTGGAGCAGCACCTGGCTGAACACAAAACCGTGGCGGGCTTTTCCGAAGCCGACTCCATCACCAATGCCGAATTGCTGGTGCTCCCTTGTGATATTCTGGTGCCCGCGGCGGTCGAGCGGCAGATTACCGGGGAGAACGCCGGAAAACTTCAGTGCCGAATTCTGGCCGAGGCCGCCAATGGCCCCACCACTCCCGAGGCCGATGTCATCCTGAATCAGCGGCCGGAGATTTTCGTCATTCCGGATGTGCTCTGCAATGCGGGAGGCGTCGTCACCTCCTATTTCGAGTGGGTGCAGGATTTGCAAAGCTTTTTCTGGTCTGAAAGCGATGTTGTGGACAAACTGTTCAGAATTCTGGAAGGCGCGTTTGGCAAGATGCTGCAAATGAGTCGCGAACGAAAAATTCCGAACCGCATGGCAGCGCTCAGCATCGGCATCAAACGCGTGCTCGAAACAAAACAAGTGCGCGGACTTTTTCCATGATCCCTGTGACGAGGATAAATTTGGACTGCGGCGGCAATCCCGCCACAGCGGGAGCGACACCGCCTTGGCTTTGTCGGTCGTTGCAGAAGCTGGAGCCAAAGCGCCGTCGCCGCTCTCTGCCGGCGCACTCCGGGACGTTGCTATTTCTGAGCGTTGGTTTCCTCTGGCTTTCAGCGGGTCTGCTGATGGCGGCGGACGTTTATCCCGGCGAGACCTGGCAAAAGGTTTCGCCGGAGGAAGCCGGCATGGACGCAGCAAAGCTGAGGCAGGCACGGGATTACGCGCTGACCGGCGCCGGTTCGGGATACATCACCAGAGGCGGCCGGTTGGTAATGGCCTGGGGCGATTTGAAGAAACGTTACGATTTGAAGTCCACGACCAAGTCATTTGGCGCCGCCGCGTTGGGGCTGGCGATCAAGGATGGCAAAATGAAACTGAGCGATCCCGCTCGAAAACATCATTCCACGCTGGGCACTCCGCCGGAGAGCAACGCCGAGACCGGATGGCTGGATAAAATCACCATTCTTCACCTGGCTTCGCAAACCGCCGGATTCGAGAAACCGGGCGGGTACACGAAGCTGCTGTTCGAGCCTGGGACAAAATGGGATTACAGCGACAGCGGCCCAAACTGGCTGGCTGAATGCGTCACACTGGTTTACCGGCGGGATGTGAACGACCTGATGTTCGCGAGAATCTTCCGGCCGATCGGGATTCAGCCGGCCGACCTTGTGTGGCGGAAGAACGCCTACCGGCCGGACTTGATCGACGGCATCAAGCGGCGTGAATTCGGCGCGGGCATCAGCGCGAATGTCGATGCCATGGCGCGATTCGGTTACCTGCATCTTCAACGGGGCAAGTGGAAGGAGCAGCGGATTCTGACGCGAGATTTCGTGGACAAAGCGGCCTCCATCGTGCCGGGAGTTCCAAATCTGGCGGTCCACAAATCCGCGGGATACGACAACGCTTCGAGCCATTACGGTCTCCTTTGGTGGAACAATGCCGACGGCACGCTCGAAGATGTGCCCAAAGATGCCTGCTGGTCGTGGGGTCTTTATGACAGTCTGATCCTGGTGATCCCCAGCCTTGACATCGTGGTGGCGCGAGCCGGCCAGTCGTGGAAACGCGAGCCGAACGCGCATCACTACGACGTGTTAAAGCCGTTCTTCGGGCCGGTCGTGGCTGCTGTCAAAGACGGTTCCGCAGCCGTCGCTCCTTCCAAAGGCAAATCGCCATATCCGCCCAGTCCGGTCATCAAGGGGCTGGTGTGGGCGCCGGCCGAGAGCGTAATTCGGCGGGCGCGCGGGAGCGATAACTGGCCCTTAACATGGGCGGACGACGACGCGCTTTATACTGCTTACGGAGACGGCCACGGCTTTGAACCCAAACGGGAAGGCAAATTGAGCATGGGTTTGGCAAAAGTCATTGGTGATCCGCCAAAGTTTACAGGGACTAATTTGGTCTCGCCGGAGATCGAGCAAATCGGCGACGGCGCCCGGGGGAGGAAGGCCAGCGGCATCCTGATGGTCGAGGGCGTCCTTTACCTTTGGGCCCGCAATGCGGGCAATTCGCAGCTTGCCTGGTCCGAGGATCACGGCCGGCATTGGCACTGGAGCGAATGGAAGTTCACCGAAAGTTTCGGCTACCCTGCTTTTCTCAACTTTGGAAAGAACTATGCCGGCGCGCGCGATGATTTCGTTTATGTCTCTTCACACGATTCGGACAGCGCCTATCAACGGGCCGATCGCATGGTGCAGGCCCGCGTCGCAAAAGATCGAATCAAGGACCGTGCGGCCTACGAATTCTTCGAGCGCCTCAGCGAAACCGGGGAGCCGGTCTGGACCCGGGACATTGCCCGGCGCGGAGCCGTGTTCCGTCATCCAGGGCACTGTTATCGGTCGGGCATTTCCTACAACCCGGTCTTG
>CAZCUL010000818.1:0-2598 GCA_964501475.1 uncultured Verrucomicrobiota bacterium
ACTACCACAGTGGTGCCCCGAGGCCAAAGGGCGGGAGCTGCCGGCACTTTCGCTTGTCACAACAAGCCAGTTCGTATAAGCGATAACTAATGAAACGAAACGATCCTTTAAAGCAGTTCGTCACATTGCAGGACGCGCTCAGAAAAGAAAAAGTCTCCCTTGAAGCGCGCTTGGCGCGCATCAATGAAGTCCTGGAAGGAACCGCCGGTCACGCAATAGCCGGGGCCAACGGCCGCACCGGACGGCGAGCCGGCAATTCGATGTCTCTGAACGAGGCGGTCAGGCGCGTCACCCGTAACCGGCCGCTGCCGAAACGCGAGATTTTGAAATCCGTCCATCGGCTCGGTTACCGATTCGCAGCAAAGGACCCGATGAACTCGCTGAACACCCTTCTTTATTCCAGGGACAACTTCAAAAACGAGAACGGAAAATTCAGCCCAAAGAAATAATCCGCGCCAGAAGTTCGGGCATTGATCGGCAGGCTGCCGGCGGCCGGGAATCCCGGTCTGGCCCGAAACCATCGATAGCAAAACCCGATGTTGGCTAAACGCGTCATTCCGTGTCTCGACGTTCATGCCGGACAGGTCACACGCGGCAAACAATTCGGGCGATTCGAGGAAGGCGGTTTGCGCAACGTGGGCGACCCGGTGGCCCTGGCTTTGCGCTACAACGAACAAGGCGCCGATGAGATGGTCTTTTTCGACATCACCGCCACCGCGCAGGGCCGCGCTGCCATCCTGGACGTTATCGAGCGGACCGCCGACCAATGCTTTATGCCACTCACCGTTGGCGGCGGCATCCGCACAGTGGCCGACATGTCGGTCATGCTCAAGGCCGGCGCCGACAAGGTGAGCGTCAATTCCGCTGCGCTGGCCACGCCCGACCTGGTGCGGGCCGGAGCCGAGAAGTTTGGCAGCCAATGTATCGTGGTTTCCATCGACACGCGTAACGTCTCGCCCGGACGCTGGGAGGTGTTTTCGCATGGCGGCCGCAAACCCACAGGCCGCGACGCAATCGAATGGGCCCAGGAAGCCGTCGCGCTGGGCTCGGGCGAGATTGTCTTAAACAGCATCGACGCCGACGGCACCAAGGCAGGTTTCGATATAGGCATCACGCGTCGCATCAGCGAAGCGGTGGCCGTCCCGGTCGTGGCCAGCGGCGGCGCCGGCACCCTCGAGCATATGGCCGAAGTCCTCCTGGAGGGAAAAGCCGACGCGGTCCTGGCTGCCAGCATTTTTCACTTTGGCGAATTCAGCGTCGGCGATGTCAAACGCTTTCTCGCGGGCAAGGGAATCCCGGTCCGGCTCCTTTCCAACGCCGCCCAAACATCGGCCATGTGACGAAGATGGGTCAGGTGGGCCTGCGCATCCTTCCCGCCGTAGCCCCAGAGGTGAAACCGGCCCGAGTCGCATCGGGAGCGCAGGGGAAAATCCCGGTCATCTCCTGCCGGACCGCTTCCGGGCATGACCGGCTTAATCATCAACCCGAGGCGCTGAGCCAGAGCCGCGGCGCATTCCGCCGTGCTGGCATAACGCGCTGTCTCCACCGCTGAGTAAGTCAGCACAAACGTTTTCTCCCCCTCGATCGCGGCCCGGGCAAAAGGCATCCAGGGGTCGATGTGCCCGGCGGCCGCCCGTCGCGCCGCTGTCTCCCCTCCTTCAGTCTCGTAACCGGCATACATGGAATCGAGCAACACGATCCGGTCGATCCGCTCAAAGGAGGACGGGGATTTCACCAACTCGCGCACCGCGCCGTAGCCGGCGCTGAAGCTCGAGATATCCGCGACGATTTGAAATCCCTCCGAGGCGCCCCGGCGGCGCATTTCCCCTGTCACATGCCTGAGCACCCGCCCCAGGCGGTTCGTATCTTCGAAAGCGCGCTGATAAACCGCCGACCCCTCCCCGAGCTGAAAAGCAAGAAGCGGGTTCCGCGCCGCGCGCCGAACATGTTCCTGGATGACGAACCAGGGCACACAATGGAAATGAACGGCCACGCGCGGATCGGCCTCGATGGCGCCCGCCCAGCCTTTCGGCAGGAACAACGTGAAAGGGCAATCGGCGCCGTCTTCGAGCTCGATCGTTTCCCCGTGTTTGGCTTCATCCGCCGGAGCGATGGCCCGTTTCGGCATGGGGGGAGGTTCCGGCGGTTCGGCCCTCGTCCCCAAAGCCGCCCCGCTCATCAACAGACTCACGATCAGAGCCGGCCCTTTCATTCCAACTTTTTTTCGTTACGCGAATAGTCGCGCAACAACCACCGCATGGTTTCCGGGAAGATGGCGCCTCCATGTTTGCCGTTGTGCGCGCCATCGCCAAACTCGAACTGGTAATCGTAACCCATGAATTTCAGCGCTGCTGCCATTTCCTGGTTCGCCAGCGGCCAATGCCCGTGCAGGTTGTCCAGATCGTTCGAACCGTCCTGCAGGAAAACGCGGATCGGCTTTTTCTCCGTCTTGCGGATCAGGGCCGGATACACATGCCCGCCACGGATGTTTACAAAGCTGCCGATATGGCTGACCACCTTGCCAAACGATTCCGGCCGTTCCCAGGCCGCCGTCCAGGCGCAAATGCCTCCCGAGCTCATGCCGCAGATGGCGCGCCC
>CAZCUL010000819.1:0-15405 GCA_964501475.1 uncultured Verrucomicrobiota bacterium
GTCCCGAAGGCGAAAATTCACCATCGCGGAGCGGTGGCGGTGAATCCGAAAGGCGGAACCAAGGTGGTCGAAACCCGCACCAGCGACTTGAAGCGCTTCTATGCAAACCGGAATGATCTGCTGGTGCTTCTAAAGAACTGCCGGCATTTCCTCCTCCTGTTGTCCGTTTTCTGCGCGGTTTGGACGGTAGCGGAGGGCCTGGTTGGAGTGATTGTTCTACGGCGCTGGTCCTTTTTCCAGCGAACGTGTTGGAAAGTCTTTCCGGATGTCTGGCGTTTGAGAAAGCACGTTTTGAGAGAAAGGAGACGGATCAAAGGGTTTCGTGAGAAGGGCGACTTTTTCATGCTTCGCTTTTTGTCGTGGCGTTTGGGCCGGTGGGGTGAAGTAGCGAGGATCTTCAAACTGGGACTACCCAAAGTAGATCCGGTTCCATTGAGGGAATCGGGCAACGGCCGTTTATGAGTTACGAGATCATCACTGGTTGGCGCACCCTGCGAAAGGAAGGGCTGGTTTCCCTTGCGTCCAAGGTCCGTCTTTATTTCAGGCAAATGGCCCTGGCCCGGGAATTTGCCCGTCTCAAACGTCCGCCACCGGAAAACCTGGCGACGCTGGTGGAATTCAGTTTCCAGGCGGCCGGCGGCCTCGTTCGGCCCGCCCAGGTCAAGTCGGAGATTGTTGCCCTTTGTGAGCACGTCAAAGAGCTTCAGCCCAGAATCGTGGTCGAGATCGGCACCGCTACTGGCGGAACGCTCTTCCTTTGGTGCGCCTTCGCTCATCCAGAGGCAACCCTTGTCAGTATTGATCTGCCCGGCGGCATTCACGGCGGCGGATATCCCTATTGGCGTGGCCGCCTCTATCGCACCTTTGCCCAGCCGGCACAAAGACTGGTTCTTTTGCGCGGGAACTCGCATGAGCAGGCGATGGTCGCGCGATTGCGGTCCGTGCTTTCTAAAAGAGATGTGGACTTCCTGTTCATCGATGGAGACCACACTTATGAGGGCGTAAAGCGGGACTTTCAGAACTACGCTCCGTTCGTCCGGAAAGGGGGCCTGATTGCGTTTCATGACATCTGCCAACATCCGCCGGAACAAGAATGTCACGTGGACGAATTTTGGAATGGGATTAAAAAGGGCCGACCACACCAGGAATTCATCGAGAATCCAGCCCAGGGCTGGGGCGGGATCGGCGTGCTCCATGGCGAATGAGTTGAGGCGTCTTAGTGGTCATGATGCGAATCCTGATAACCGGCCGGAACGGGCTTCTGGCCCACGCCCTCGGGAAAACGCCGTTCTCACACGGGGAAAAGATGTTGGTCGGGCGCGAGCAATTCGATCTCACGCTTCCCGAGACGATGAGCGAGTGTCTGAAGCAGCACCGGCCCGCGATTGTAGTCAACACGGCTGCCTACAATCAGGTGGACCGATGTGAGACGGACCGCGGGCTGTCCTGGGCGGTAAACGCGGAGGGCCCTCAGACGCTTGCGAAACTCTGTCTCGAATTGGGAGTTCGGCTGGTGCATTTTGGTTCGGACTACGTTTTCGACGGAGAGAAGGAGTCACCGTATGTCGAGGCAAATGAACCGAAACCGCTGAATCATTACGGCGCTGGAAAGCTCTTTGGAGAAAGGGCAGTCCTGGAAACTTCCGGTCAGAATCTCGTTTTACGAACGAGTTGGTTGTTCGGGCCACACCCCAATCAGCGAAAGTCGTATGTGGATTCGGTCATTGGCCAGGCACGATCCGGCCACACGTTAAAGGCCACAACAGACCAGGTGTCTGCACCTACCTACGCTCCAGACCTTGCTCGATGGACGCTTGATCTGATTCGGGGGGGGGCGTCGGGTCTCTTTCATGCCGTGAACGACTTTCCCGTCAGCCGTTACGAGTGGACAAAGGTCATTCTGGAGGATGGGCAAAAGGCGGGATTGTGGAGCGATGTTTCTGTCGAGGCGGTCGCGTCGGCATATTTCAACCCACGCATGCGGCGCCCCGCCTACAGCGCCATGGACAATCGTAAGATGACATCGTTTCTCGGCCAGCCCGCGGGCGCATGGCGTACTGGCTTGAATGAAATGCTGGCGAATTACAGGCGGGAGACGACCGGCTGTGATTAGAACTGGCGCTACGGACTCGCCGCGAGAACAGGTGAATCCCAACGGGATTCTATCATTCAGCCCAAGGTTGCCCGACGTTATCGGGCTACCTTGGGTGGCGGGCAACGGGTGTTACCAACCCTGAAGGGGTTGAATCAGTCCCAGATGTACCGTTCGTCGAACGGGATTTCGTAGCGTTTGAGCAAAAGTCGAAACTCATCCTGAAACGTAACTTTTCGGTGATGTTCGTACTGGTTCGCAATGTAGTCGCGCACAGAGGCGATTTGCGAGAAGCCGATCGAGAAAATGCCGTAGCCGTTCTGCCAGCCAAAGTCCTGCAAGCCCCGGTCCTTCGTTTTCAGCCAGAGGGAAGAACCGCGTTTGAGTTCTTTGACCATGGCAGCTGCTTCGCAGGTCCGCGACAACGCCGATAAGGTATGGACATGGTCCTCAACGCCGCCCACGATGATGGGCTGGCAATCAAGCTGAGACAGAATGCCCCCAAGGTAACGATGCAATTCATGGCGGAGGACTTCATCGCGGAGAAAGGGCTGGCGTTCCTTGGTGGAAAATACGGTGTGCACCAGAATCTTCGCAAGAGATTGCGGCATGGCTGGAGAATGCAAAACCTGCGTGAGGGATTCAACCCTTTCAGGGTTGATGAAATCTGCGAACACACGTCTCCCAGGGTAGCTTCCCGCTTTGCGGGGGCAACCCTGGGCTGAATGATGGAATCCCTTTGGGATACAGACCGCCGCCGCTGTAGCGGCCGTCTAGGACAGCCGTAGCACCGCGTGGCGGTGCTACGGCGGGCTGTTCCACCCATACACCCAAAGTACCGGATGCTTGCGTTCGCCCAATGCTTTTCTTAGTTTTCGATGAACAGAATGGAAACCAATTGGCAGCGTTTGGAGCCGATCCAAAAGGGAACCCTCGAGATTCCGGAATTGCCCGGGGTGCGGATCGAAGCTTTGCCAGTCTTCCATGACAAACGCGGCAGCCTTCACGAAATGTACCGCGTGGATGAAATCCCACCCGACTTTAAGCCGGTGATGGCTTGCTCTTCATGGACGCTTCCGGGCGTCACGCGCGGGCCCCATGAACATGTGCTCCAAGATGATTACTTCACTTTCGCGGGTCCGTCGGAATTTCTGGTGGCATTGTGGGACGCGCGTCCGGGTGCAGCGGGCGCGGCCAAGGCCTGGCTGATCGAAGTTGGCGAGAGACATCCCGCGCACATTTACGTGCCGCATGGAGTGGTGCACGCCTATCGCAATATCGGAACGGTTCCCGGGCTGGTCGTGACCGTGGCCAGCGAGCTCTATGGTGGAAAGGGGCGGGGGGGCGCGGTGGATGAAATCCGGCACGAACAAAACCCGACTTCGCCTTACCGCCTGCCTGAATGATTACAAAACGCAAGGTTTGCCGCGCCTGTGGCTCGCGCCGCCTGACCCAGGTGCTGGACCTGGGGAAGACACCGTTGGCCAACGATTTCATCTCGCCGGAAGAGGTAAGTCGCTATTCCGCGTTTCTCCCGCTGCGGCTCTGCATTTGCGAAGAGTGCTCCCTCGCCCAGCTTGCCGAAACCGTCGATCCCAAGGTCCTCTATTCGCGCTATGCCTACGTCACTTCGACCTCGCGAACCATGGAGGAGCACCTCAGCGGTCAGCGCGATTTGCTGCTCAAGTTGACTAAACCGGAGGGAAGGCAACTTCGCGTCCTGGAAATTGCCAGCAACACCGGTCTTTTTCTGCAGAAGTTCCAGGAACGAGGTGCTGAGGTTCTCGGAGTGGAGCCGGCCGAAAACATCAGCGCCATCGCTCACAAATCCGGTATTCCCACCCGGACCGAGTTTTTTTGTCTGCCGGTTGCAGAGCGCATCCGGTCGGAATGGGGGGAAGCGGACTTGATTCTCGGCCGCCATGTTTTCGCGCATATCGATGATTGGGGAGAACTGCTCGAGGCGCTGCTTCAGATTTCGCATGAAGGAACGTTGATTGCCTTCGAAGTGCCCTACCTGGTCGATTTCTTTGAAGGCACGCAATTCGACACGATTTATCACGAACATCTTTCTTACGTTTCGGCCCGGTCTTTGGAGGCGCGTTTGGCGACATCGCCGTTCCAGTTGCACCGGATCGACCATTACGCGATCCATGGCGGCTCCATCCTTTTCCATTTAAGACGGCGGACGGCGGGTTCCGACATTCACCGGAGCGTTACGGAGGCGCTGAAGAAGGAGGACCGCCTGCAGCTCGCTCGGCCGGAGGCCTGGCGCCCATTTGTCGATCATGTTCAGCGTATTCAAAAGGAGCTGCCGCGACTGATTCGTCAGTTGCGGGAACAGGGGAAGCGCATTATCGGATATGGCGCATCGGCCAAGGGAAACACGCTGCTCAATACGTGCGGACTGACGGCGCGGGATCTGGACTACATCATTGACAACACTCCTTTTAAACAAAACAAATTGTGCCCTGGTTCATGGATTCCGATCCGCCCGCCGGAAGCGCTTCTGGAGGATCAAGCTGATTATGCTCTCATTCTGGCCTGGAATTTCGCTCCCGAGATCATTCGACGGGAGACGGTGTATCAGCAACGCGGCGGGCGCTTCATTCTTCCAATTCCGGAACCACGTATTGTTGAATCCACCCCGCGATGATGTCTGAGAAAAGGTTAATCGACGGAGCCACTCGTTAACGCGTTGTGCGAAACTTGCGCGACACGTTTATTGCATTGAAGGGGCTTGCGGCGCATCCTCTGAATCGCACGGCGAAAACGAGAACTTTCTGTCGTCTTCTAATGGCCCAACTCGCAAAAAGAGTCCTTGACGGTGACATCTGTGTCCCGTTTCCCAACGAAACCCGGCTATTAGTCCCACAGCGGATGAAAGGCGCGGTTCATTTCATTGTGACCGGGCTGTGCGAGTTCGAAGACATGTGTTTTGTCCTGCATTATTTGAAGGAAAACGACCTCTTCGTGGACGTGGGAGCGAATATCGGTGCCTTCACCGTGCTTGCGGGAGCTGTTTCCAGTGCGAAAACAATCGCAATCGAGCCTTCTCCGCAGGCGTATGGTTATCTGGTCCAAAACACGGCCATCAACAACATCCGGGAGCGAGTAACGACGATCCAAGCAGCACTGGGGGCGAAGGAGGGAATGACTCGCTTAACGACCGAACTCGGCACCGAGAACCACATTCCACCGGCCGCTGACGAAGAAAGGACGACCGTCGAAGTGAAAATGTTGACCTTGGATCAAGTAATTACCGGGCAGATCCCCACCTTGATCAAGGTGGATACGGAGGGGTTCGAGACGGAGGTTTTTGCAGGTGCGCAAAAGACGCTTCGTTCATATTTGCCCACGCTGTTGGTCGAACGGGCAGGTGGGGGGGCTCGGTACGGTTATGACGAGGCAGCGCTCCATGCCCAGATCAGGGGTTTTGGGTATAGTGCTTGCGTTTATTCACCCATGGACAGAACGCTTCACCGTATTTCGAAGGACGCCGTTGGCAATATTATCTATGTCGCTGACTTTGATTTGGCGCAGAGCCGGTTACAACAGGCGCGTCAATTCAGATACCGGGATATGGCAATTTAGGCGTGGCTTCTGATGTGCGTGGACCTCAAACTTATCCAGGTAATCGGCGCATGAGTGAGCGTCGGGGGCCAGGCGTTAGACTTATGAATACCCGAGAGGCTGCTAACGGCAAGAATCCGAATCGGTCGGTCTTCCTTCTGATTGCATTTCTCGGTGTTGTGTCCGTACTTCTCTTTTGGCCGAGCTTCAAACGCAATCAAACCTTATTCTCCAACGACGGCCCGCTGGCGGTGCAGGCCAACCCGTCGTATCAATTGCCGGCTGCCTTCACCGGCGTTTGGGTCGATCAGCACTGGTTGGGCATGCACGGCGGGCATTTTTCTCCAAATCTCACCGGGCTGATGCGATTCCTTCTCAGCCCCCTCCTTTACACGAATTTTCACGCGGCAATTGCAATTGTGTTCCTGGGTGTCTGTGCGTGGATATTCTTTCGCCAGGTCAAGTTTGGACCCTGGGTTTCCTGCCTGGCCGCGCTTGCCGCTGCCTTCAACACTAATTTCGTCTCCAATGCCGGTTGGGGGCTCTCGAGCCGTGCCTTGTCTTTGGCCATGATTTTTCTGGCACTCGCCGCCATCGAGAGCAGCTTCCGACGGCACGCGATCATCAAAACCATCCTGGCCGGGCTGGCCATCGGCATGTCGATTTCCGAAGGGGGCGATAACGGGGCCATCTTCAGCCTCTTTGTGGCCGCATTCGCTTTTGTGCGCACTTTGCTTCAGGACGGAGCGGTCGGAGCCAGGATTGCCAAGGGGGTTGGACGGGTCGTTCTGATGGCGGCTTTCGCGGCCGTGCTGGCGGCGCAGATACTGAACCTGTTTGTGGACGTGGCGGTGAAGGGCATCGTCGGCACTCAGCAGGACGAGATGACCCGGGAGCAGAAGTGGGATTGGGCCACCATGTGGAGCTTGCCCAAGAGCGAAACGCTTCGCGTCATCATTCCCGGTTTGTACGGGTACCGAATGGATACCCCCGAAGGCGGCCAGTATTGGGGAAGGGTCGGGCAGCAGCCGGGTGTGGAAACTTCGCGTTATTCAGGCGCGGGCGAATATGCCGGGGTGCTTGTCGTCCTCATCGGCGTGTTCGCCATTGCGCAATCGTTTCGCCGCACCAATTCGCCCTACTCAGAATTGGAGCGGCGCATGGTTTGGTTCTGGGGCGCTGCGGCGGTTTTGGCCATGCTGCTGGGCTGGGGAAGGCATGCGCCTTTCTATCAATTCGTGTACGCCCTCCCCTACTTCTCGACCATTCGGAACCCGATGAAGTTTTTTCATCCGCTCCACCTGGCGTTGATGATTCTTTTTGCTTACGGGTTGCAGGCGTTATGGCGCTCCTATATCGAACGCTCCGTTCAGCAACCCGCAAGGGCGCCGCTTCAGCAGTTCAAAGGCTGGTGGGCCAAAGCGCCGAAATTCGACAAGCGCTGGACACTTGGCCTCGGCGTCGCGCTCGCGGTCAGTTTCGTCGGCTTTCTGGCGTATGCCTCTGCCCGGGGCGCTCTGGTCAGTTACCTCAGCCGCGTCGGCTTCAATGAATTTCAAAGCACCGAAATCGCCGGCTTCAGCATCCGCGAAGTCGGACTTTTTCTCGTATTCCTGATTGTCTCGGTGGCGGCTGTGCTCCTGGTCCAAAGCGGCTTTTTCGCGGGTGCGCGGGCCAGATGGGCCGGGGTTCTGCTGGGCGCCATCCTGGTGGTGGACCTGGCGAGGGCAAACACGCCCTGGATTCAGTATTACAACTACCAGGAACGCTACGCGAGCAACCCGGTCATCGATGTTTTGAAAGACAAGCCTTATGAGCATCGTGTCGTGGTGATGCCGCCGTTTCGGGGGCAGCCGCAGCAACTGAGCGTCTTGCAGCAGGTTTATCATGTGGAATGGCTGCAGCACCACTTTCAATACTACAACGTTCAATCGCTCAATGTCGCCCAGGAACCGCGGTTGCCGGAGGATAAAGCGGCCTACCTCCAGGCGCTGGACGGAAAACTGGCGCGCTATTGGCAACTGACAAACACGCGCTACATCCTCGGTTTGGCCGGGCAGTTCGCCGATGTCCTCAACCAGCAACTGGACCCTCAGCAGCAGCGGTTCAAGCAGCGAATCGCCTTCGATTTTTATCAGGTTCAAGGAAGCCAGGCCATTGGCGTGACAACAAACACGACCGGGCCTTACGCGCTCATCGAGTTCACAGGCGCCTTGCCGCGGGCGACGCTTTACACGCGCTGGGAGGTGAGCACGAACGAGCAAGCCACTTTGAGCCGGCTGGCCGATCCGGCTTTCGATTCTTTTGCAACCGTGCTGGTGGCGGAGTCGGATTCCATTTCTCAATCAAAAGGGAGCGAAGGGACCGAAGCGACCGCGGCCACGGCCGTTGAAATCACCAGTTATGAGCCGCGCGCGATCAAGCTGAAAACGCGGTCCGAAGCGCCCGCAGTATTGCTGCTCAACGACCGCTTTCATCCGAGCTGGAACGTTTATGTGGATGGAGAGCGCGAAGAGCTTTTACGCTGCAATTTCGTCATGCGCGGCGTTTATCTGCCCAGCGCCGAGCACAATGTCGAATTCCGGTTCGAGCTTCAGCCGACCACATTTTACCTGACACTGGGCGCGGTCATTCTCGGCATCCTGCTTTGCAGTTATCTCGGAGTGGATTATTGGCGGAGGCGGAGTCGGTGAGTCGGTACGCCGGTGCGTCGGTATGCCGGTAGGGCGAGGCGTCCTCGCTGAGCCGCGCCGTGCGGAAGCGCGGCGGGTGCGGCTCGTCCCGTCGTTCAATCATGGGATAACCCGATGGGTTCACAGAAGGTAGCCGGAGGTCAGAGCAACGCGAAGACCTCCGGTCCCGTGTAAAACGAGCATCGCACCCCAGCGGGGTGCCAGATGTGTTCAGGCATGGGGAAAGATATCAAAACCTGTGGCACCCGCTGTGGGGTGCATCCTGGTTTACGCTTTACCGGAGGTCTTCGCTCCGCTCCGACCTCCGGCTACCTTCTGGCAACCCTCCGGGTTGGGCTCACCGGCTCACCGGCTCACCGACCTTCTCAGGATGCCTCGCTGCTCTGGGAGGGGTGCAATCCGTATCGGGTAAGCTTTTCCCGGATGGTTGGGCGGGAGACGCCCAGCCAGCGGGCCGCTTTGGTTTGGTCGCCGTTGGCCAGGCGAATGGCTTGACCGTACAGCTCCCGCTCGAAGGTTTCAGTGCAATAGTCGTGGATATTGTCCAGCTCGCCCCGTTTGGCCCGCGAAAGGACGCTGGTAATGAAGCCGGCAAACGTTTCCTCGGCCGATCCCCGCCCAGGCCCCATTTGGGCCAGAGCGGTCTTGATGGTGTCGGCGGTGATGCCGTATCCGCGCGAGAGCAGGAGCGCCTTGCGGATGACATTCTCAAGCTCCCGGACGTTCCCGGGCCAGGTTTGCTGCTGCAAGTAGGCGAGGGCGTCCGGAGTCACTTTGCGGGGGGCCGGGCCGAGCTCGGTGCCGTGCCGGGTCAGGAAATAGTTGACCAGCATGGGAATATCTTCGCTTCGGTCCCGCAACGGGGGCAACGTAATCACACCCACGTTCAGGCGATAAAAAAGGTCCTCCCGAAATTCCTTGTCTTGAATGGCCGCCTCGAGCTTGCGATGCGTGGCGGCAATGATCCGCACGTCCACTTCAAGATCCTCCTTGCCTCCCAGCCGCTGGATTCTCTTGTCTTCGAGCACCCGCAACAATTTGCCCTGGGTTCCCATGCTCACATCTCCGATTTCGTCGAGGAAGATGGTGCCGGTGTGGGCTTGCTCGAACCGGCCTGTGCGGCGCGCTTTGGCATCGGTAAAAGCGCCCGCCTCGTAGCCAAACAACTCGCTTTCGAGGAGGTTCTCGGGGATGGCCACGCAATTGACCACGATAAAGGGCTTGTCGTGCCGCTCGCTGTATTGATGGATGGCGCGAGCGGCCAGTTCTTTGCCGGTGCCGGTTTCGCCCCGGAGGAGGACCGTGACCGGTTTGGCGGCCACGCGGCCAATCTCCTTGTAAACATTCTGCATGAGCCGGCTTTTCCCTATGATGGCCTCCTTGGTGGCGGACGCTTCGCCCAGGGCCAGCGGCTCGGTGACCACGCGGCTGCTGGTAATGGCGCGCCCGAGCATGGCCAGGAACTCCGGTTGATCGATCGGCTTGAGAATATAATCGAACGCGCCCGCCTTCGTGGCGCGGATGGCTGTGTCGGTGGTGTGATGGGCGGTCATGAGAATGACCGGCAGATTGGGCCTGTCCGCGTGAAGCTGCTGAATGATGTCCATGCCGCTTGGGCCGGGCATCTGCAGGTCGGTCACCACTACATCGAAATGGTGCGAACGCGCTTCATCCAGGCCCCTCTCGGCGCTGGTGGCGGTTTCGACCCCGTAGCCTTCGACCTCCAGCACGCGCTGGAGCGATGAAGCCACCGATTCGTCGTCTTCGATCAAAAGAATTCTATCCATAGGTTGTCACGTATTGTGCGCGGGAAGAACGACACGAAACGTCGTCCCCTGGCCGAGCCGGGTGTCAAAATCCAAAGCCCCGCCATGTTTGTCAATGATGCGCGCGGCAATGGCCAGGCCCAGGCCGGTGCCATCCTCCTTGGTGCTGAAGAAAGGATCGAAAAGCCGCTCCTGCACCTCGACCGGAATACCCGAGCCGGTGTCCTCCACTTCGAGGAGGACCGCGTCGGTAGGCCCGCCTTTGAGAGGGACCCGTTCCTGGCGGGCGCGCAGCGTGATGGTGCCTTGTTGGCCGATGGCGTCGGCGGCATTGCGGACCAGGTTGATGAGGACCTGTTTGATCTGCGAAAGGTCGGCGCGAAAGGGCGTTTCCACGGCGGAATCGACTTTGAGTTGGATTCCCTGCCGTTCGTATTGCGGAGAGAGCAGCTCCTGGATTTGCCTGAGGACCGGCTCGGCCCTTAAGGGGGCGAGCTTGGGCTCGGCCGGGCGCGCCAGCACCAGAAATTCCTTCACGATCTGGTCGAGCCGGTTGATCTCGTGGTGCATGACGAGCGCGTCCTTGTATTCGGGCGTCCCGTCCGTGAGCGACTTCTGCAACGTGTAAAGGCGGGCGTTAATGGCGGTAAGCGGATTCCGGATTTCGTGAGCGAGGACAGCGGCGAGTTGGCCGAAATGGGCCAGTTTATTCTGCTGTTCGATAACGGCCCTGCTTTCGAAGAGTTTCATCCGCAACGGCGCCACCACCGTGCGCTGGTAGATGGAAAAGACAAAGACGCCGGTCAACGCGACCAGGACCGCAATCATGGCGTAGAAGATGACGCGGATTTGCCGAGCCACCGGGCGGGAGATGGAAACCTGGACAAAACGGCGATTATCGCCAGTGGCGGCCATGACCGGCGGGCCGAGCCGCTCGTTCAGGAAATGTTCGAGAGCGGCGCCGTCGGATCGAGCCTCCCGCGCCAACTCGAGCAGTTTTGTGGCGGCGGCCCCTGCTGGTTGCAAGCGCTGGCTGGCCAGAGCGCTTTCCAATGGCTCGGAAGTGGTATTGATGATCTGGCGCGCCTCCCGGATGTAATTGGTGTAGGCGAGATCGGCTTGTCCAAGAAACGAGCCGAGGTCCCACTTCAGCAAGGCCTCCCCTCCGGGCGCGGGAGTTGGATTCTCCTCCATCATTTCCTTCAATTCGGAGCTCCGTGCGGGGAAACGTTCGAGATTGGCGCGTTCCCTCTGCTTCTCGATCCATCCGCGCAAGGCCTCGCTTTTCTGGTGAAACTCGAGCAGGTCGGGCTGTTCGTGGCGGCTGACGAAGCTCACCAGGGCAGCTTGAAGAGCGGTGACGTTGGTGCGCAGGTGTTCGGCCAGGCTCGAGTACTCTTCCCGGATGCTAAACGCTTCCTGCATCCTGTGGATGTTCTGCATTTGGCCTGGGCCCGGTGCGGCGGCTTCGATCATCTCGGGGGACCGCGTCGGCTGGGTGGCCAGATGGGAGAGCCGCAGGGTGGCCCATCCAATCACCAGGACCACTGCCAGGATCGAAAGCTCCAGCAAGGGAACCCGGATTTTAGTCGAGGGAATCATGCGAGCCAGGTGGCGTCGTTAAGCGCAGTGGGCAGCAAGGTCTTTTCCCGAACGTTGCCGGCCCGGTAAACCCAGGGGTGGAATGCAGCAGCCCCACAACTCCGGAGGGACGGCCCTTCTGTCCGCTTCAAAGCGCGCCTTCAGCCGGTTCTTCCGGGGGCCATTGACGGGGCAACGGGCGCGGAAAGGTTTTTGACGCGGTGGAAGGAGGATTGACGCTTTGAGCCGCGTTTTGCGTCGTATGCTCATTTCAAGGGCCTTGCCATCAATGGGCTCACCGATTTGGCATTGTCTTAGCTAACCGGCGGTGTCGCTCTAAAACATTTGAATTTGGTGTGGGCGGCTGACGTTAAAAACTCTGTTGGAAATGGCAAGAAAAACAAATGTCTTATTGATCGATGACGACCCGACGGTGCGCGAGTCGCTGGGCCAGGCGTTGGCATTTGAGAATTATCAGGTATTGCCTGCCGCCAACACCGCGGAGGCATTGCGGGCTTGCCATTCAAACCAGGTCGATATCGCCCTGCTCGATCTGAACCTGGCCGACGAAAATGGCTGGGAAACGTTGGAGCGGCTCACCAGCGTGCAGCCGCATCTGGCCGTCATTGTCATGAGCGCCCGTCCCGACCAGTTCGCCGAATCGATGTCGGGAGCGGTGGAAGCTTTTATGGAAAAGCCGCTTGACCTTCCCACTCTTTTCCGCAAGTTGGCCGAACTGGCCGTGGCTGACGCGAAGCATTGACCCGAAGCGCCAGAACGGCCATGCAAAGAGCAAATGCTAAAGGCGTTTTGCACTTGGCTTCTTTTAAGCGGGCTTAGCCTTTCCGCAGCGGAATTCTATGCCGCACCCGACGCTTCCTCCGGGGGCGACGGCTCCTTCGACCGGCCTTGGAACCTCCATCAGGCGTTTGATCGCGTCAGCCCGGTCAGAGCCGGCGACACCCTTTGGCTGCGCGGCGGGACTTACGTTGGCAACTTCGTTTCGCATCTCGCCGGAGCGCCGGAGAAGTTCATTGTTGTTCGGACTTATGGCGGCGAACACGTGGTCATTGACGGTGACCCGGCCGACCCGTTTCGTTTTCCCCTGACTATTGAAGGGCCATGGACCATTTTTCGAGACTTGGAGCTGATCCAATCCGCCTCCTGGAAGCCCGGCGCGCCCACTCCAGTGGCGGTGCAATGCAAGGCCGCGCACGTCAAGTTGATCAACCTCGTCATCCACGACGCCGGACAAGGCATCGGGTGCTGGATGGATGCGCACGACGCGGAAATCCACGGCTGCCTGATCTACTACAATGGCATCGACTCCCAGGAACACGGGATCTACACGCAGAACGACGCGCAGACCGGCATGAAGCGCGTTCACGACAACATCATTTTTAACAACTCCGGATTCGGCATTCACGCCTACACCAAGGGCGGGCAACTGACCGGGTTCGATTTCCAGGGAAACATTCTCTTCAACAACGGGCTCAAGCCGCGCGATGGCGACCCATTCGACAACCTCTTTGTAGGGGGCGCCCCACCGGCTGATCAAATCACGGTTATCAGCAACTACACTTTCATGGCCATGGGGTTGCCCCGGTGGAACCTGCGGTTTTCCTATGTTGACCATCGCAATAATCCGCACGGCACACTGCGCGTGGCAAACAACTATATCGTGGGCGGGACCGGTTTTACGGCCGACGATTGGCGACGGGTCATTTTCAAGAGCAACGTGGTGGTGAGCCTGGCGCCGCTGGTGCATTGTGCGCCGCCGCCCGGGGTGCAGACTGCCGCCGCCTATGAATGGGACTTCAACCGTTACCACGGCGCGGAAGTTTTCGGCTTGGCGACCAACAGCCTCCCGTTTGACCGATGGAAAGCGGCGACGGCGCTGGATCGAAACAGCGTTTTTGAGCCTTCCTTGCCACAAGGCGCGAAAGTCTTCGTCCGGCCCAATCGTTACGAGCCGAAGCGGGCGCACATTGTCGTTTACAACTGGGACCTGCTCGACGCTGTCAACGTGAATCTGGGCGGCACACTTGAAAGGGGGGACCGTTTCGAGCTGCGCAACGTGCAGGATTACTTCGGCCCGCCGGTTCTGAGCGGCGTTTTTGATGGCGAACCGATGGCCGTTCCCATGACCAATTTGGCCGTGGCCCTGCCGAAAAATCAACCGGTGGCGCCCAAGCCGACCGGTCCGCTCTTTAATGTCTTCGTCCTTCAGGGATCCTCGGCGCCACGGTAGGGCGAAGCGTCCTCGCTGAGCCGCGTCGTGCGCAGACACGGCGGCTGCGGTTCGCCGGAGAGGGACTCGCCCTACCGCGTTCTTGTTGACGGCAATCAATGCCGTGCGAATCCTTCCGGCGACATGCAGAGCGATTCAGCCAATCTTGCCGCAGCCGACTCTTCGCTCATTTGCCGCCCGGATTCCTATGTGGAGCCACTGGACTTCTCTCGAGTCTTTTTCGAAAGCAGGCCGGTGGAAATCGAATTGGGCGCTGGTGACGGCGGATTCATTGTTCAATGGGCCGCGCTCAATCCAGATCGCAATTTCCTGGCCGTCGAGCGGCTCCTGGGCCGGCTGCGAAAAGTGGATCGGAAAGGGCGGCGCGCGGGCCTCCACAATCTCCGCTGTTTGCGCCTGGAAGCCTCCTATTTCATGACGTACCTTGTCCCTGCCACATCCGTTTCGGCCCTCCACATCTACTACCCGGACCCGTGGCCGAAACGCAAACAGCGCAAACACCGGTTGATAAACGAGGTCTTCGTGGAAGCGGTCTTCCGGACGCTCGTTATCGCCGGAAAGGTTTACGTTCGCACCGACGACGAGAATTATTTCGCGCAGATCACCCTGGTGTTCGATTCCCACTCCCGCTTCGCGCGGACGGAAACGCCGGAGGAGCTGGCGGGAGTCTTGACCGATTTCGAGCGTGACTTCCACATGCAGGGCAAAGCGACTTTGCGCGGAGCCTGGGTGCTTCAAAGTTAGCGGGTGCGGCTCGCCGGGGACGGACTCGCCCTACCGGAGAGCGCTTAAACATCAATGACCGGCCCGCCGCCCGAATCGGGACCATCTGGCGGAGGGCGGCGTTTGCGGCGGCGCACCTCGATGCGAGCTTTCCCCGTTCCGGTCAGGGAATTGAGCCCGAGAGTAATCAGGCTGATGATGAGCGCGCCGAGCAAGGCATAGCCGAAGTGTTCGACGTGAAAAGCCGGTCCCATCAGCCAGCTTACCGCCATGAGGAGGAGCGCATTGATCACCAGGGTGAAGAGGCCGAAGGTGAAAATCAGCAACGGCAGGGACAGCAGAAGCATCAGCGGTTTTACAAACGTGTTCAGGATGCCCAGGATGAAAGTGGCGATCAGCAAATTGAACCAGGCGCTGTACTCGATGCCGGGCACAACGTAAGTCGCCACCAGCACCGCAAGAGTGCTGATCAACCAGCGTTGAATGAATTCCTTTACGCCTGCGGGCATGCTTTGCCCAAAGTGCGATTGTTCCGCGGCAATGACAAGCACCTAACCAGCTATTTCTGTGCGGAGGGTGTGAGACAAAGTCCTTCTGAAGCCCGTTCTACATGGGGTTTTCTGATCAACTATTTCCACGCACGCGACATTTCTGCCGTTCATGAAAAACTGGCAACTTGTGGATAATAACGTGGCGTTGAGGCGGCTTCGATCCAGGCGCAGGAGC